>NZ_JAVRCE010000007.1:35603-181839 GCF_034530915.1 Nostoc sp. DedQUE09 | reverse complement strand
TCATGTCCGGTTCTGAAGACGAGTAGCAATGGCGACATTGTTGCTTAGTTCAACCCTCTCAAGCCAAAATAGCTGCTTACGCTAAGGGTCAGGGCTATGATGTTCACATTTTCGCCCCAGGATTTCCAGAATCGGAAGTTTGTAATCCATTGGACTTTTTACGAGACAGTAGTGATGCTGAAACAGCTAGGCAAATCGCTACTGTAATTAATAAAAACTTCCGCATTCTTAGTAATAGTAATGAAGATGGTTTCTTTGCTCCAGCAGGGGATCAATTGACACAAGCTATCTTGATGCTGACTAAAGAGTTTGGCGAATGCGCTGATGTTATGACTAGTGCCGCCATCCTTTCTTCTGAACAAATGGTGCAAAGATTGATGGCAGCTAATCTCAATCCTTGGATTAAAATTGCCTTTGGTCAGTTGTTCAGTTCCGCCGCAAGTGAAAAAACTGTTGCTGGCATTGTATCTACCGCTAGCATAATGTTCACTCGCTTCATGGCCAAAAATACTATTGGTTGTTTCATTGGTAAGACTACTCTTCCCTTATCAATCAAAGGTAAACAGATGATTATCTTCGGGCTAGACAGAGAACGTCGGGACGCAGTTAGCCCTTTGCTCACCAGCATTTTACACATGACAATTGCTCGGAACATTGCTAAAAAGCGTCTTGACCCTCTTATAGTTGCACTTGATGAACTGCCTTCTCTGTACTTACCAGACTTATTCAAATGGCTGAACGAATCACGCTCTGAGGGGTTCTGCGGTATCCTGGGCTGGCAGAATATGGGGCAGCTTGAGAAAAATTATGGAAAGGAAGTTGCTAAGACTATTCTTGGGGCTTGCGGGACTAAGTTTGTTTTCAATCCTGGTGAAAATGAGTCTGCACAATTATTCTCCAGTTTCTTGGGCGATGAGGAAATCAAGTACAAGCATAAAAGCCGTTCTACAGGCGGGGGAAAAGCAAACACTACTACTAGTGAGCAGGAAAAAACTAAAAAACTCTTTGAGTCAGCCCAGTTTTTGAAGTTGCCTCCAGGTAAATGTGTCTTCATTAACCCTGCTTATTCTAATAAAAATGAGGGGTCGGTTCCTTTGCTAAAATCTCTCAAAATACCTCAAGCTATTCGAGATATTGAAGAATATAACCAGCAGCGATGGGCTAACATTGTCAGTCTTTTAGCTCGGAAAAGTACCCAAAAATTTCCAACTCAGCAAGACTTAGATATCCGAATTGCTAATATTAACAATCGTTTCCCTTTATCTCAAAATACTCCAGAAGTTTCTAATAACTCTTTGCCTTTGGATATGTCTGAGGTTAGTTCATTGATTGATGTTGAATCAAATATTTTTATTTAAAAGAGCCAGTAGTGAATTGTAGATGGGTATAAATTCTCGTTTCTATTACCCCTGGTAAAAGTTCCTTATTCCCTATTTCCCTTTCATTGAGAACTTTTCCTTATGCGAATGATTATTGAAGAATCTGCTATTGAGAGTTTTAGTATCCTTGAAGAAATAGCATGGAATCGAAAGACTTGCTCAGTCAGCTTTCTAGATATTCATGCTGAGACTTCCGAAATCATTGCCAGTTTTCAAGCTCTCTCTTATCGAAGGCCAAAACTTAAAAAAGTTGGCATTTATACCATAATTACTTTAAAAAATCTTCATCAGCCTCTGACAGAAGAATCTTGCCAACAAATTTTAAATCAATATGTTCATGGTATTGTTTGGGATGATTTACAGTCTATTAGCTTTTGGGAAATTACACCTGATTCTCTTCATCTGCATATTATCTTTAATCGCGTTACTCCGTCAGGTAAACTTATTGATTTAGCCTGTTTAGGAGCGAATTGGAAACAATATGAAGTCCTCCAAAAATGCTGTTCTCAAGCTGTGCAAAAATCTTTATCTCAATGGGATCAAGGAAAACTGAATTCATCGCCAAGAGTTGGCATACAAATATCGGTATAACGTTTGCAAACTCCAAAATTAACAGTTAATAGTCTTATGTTTGATGAACGACATTTACAATTGAGTTCTGCTTATGCCAAAAGCAGTGAATACTTTGCCAGAGCAGTGATAGCTCCTTATCTAAAATTTGTATTGGACTCGATAGGGTTAGCAATAGATGATGAAATAAATAAGAGATTGAAATTGTCAATTGGTCAAGAGACTTATGTCATGACTCCTGATGAAAATGGTGGTTGGAAATGGCAGAAATTTGACCCGCAAACCGAGGAATCTATTCAAGCAGAGTTTGAAGAATTTGAAAAATTATTAACAGAATTATTAACTCCGCTTTTACCATCTGATGATGAATTTCCACTTTTACCACCGGATAATACAGATCCACTTTTGCCTGGCTCTAATACACCTCCTAAATTATCCCCCAGTGATTCACCTCCGATTTTACCGCCGTCTGGTACACCTCCATTTTTGCCCAATTCTGCTACACCCGTTGAACTAGTAGTTATACCAATCGTTCAAGAGGCTGACTCAACAATTTGGGCTGGCGTTGCAGAGGAGGCGGTAGGAGGAGTAGAGTTGCACTTAGAGAAAGAGAACGGTTCAACAGAACAATTTCTGGACAATAACCTTGTTTCATCCCCAAATCTGCACTTAGGGCATTCTCTAAGTGCAACGCCAGCAAAAAGCTCCCTGCCCCCTACCTCTTCTTCACGCATAGATCCAAACCACTGGCAAGAATTAGTCGAGGAAAGTGCGATCGCTCCAGAAATTGTCGAGCTTAATTTTAAGAGCTTACACTTAGACCCAATAGAACTTGAGCATGAAGCATGGGAATATCTCATGTACAGCAAGAATTTAGAACGTATTAATACCGGACGACTATCTACTGGAATGCTCAACAAATATTCTCACCTTGAGGATGGGGGCTGGTGGTGTAATGCTGGTGTAGATCCTCGTTCTTTTTCAGCAAACGAGCCGGGAGATAAACCCGATCAAAAAATATGGGGATGCTACAAACCTAATAATCCGAGAGAAAAAGCCGATAACAGAGGCAAGCTTATCAAATACGAACATCCCCCGAAAGTTGAATTAAGCATCTTCCTGTTGGATGTTCCCCAAGATATCGCTCAACAAATTTATTCTAAAGCTGGAGTTGAACCAAGTATTAGCGATCGCAAATCGGGGTTTTGGTACTGTGTGTGGAAGCACAATGTTCCAGTCACACTCACTGAAGGAGCTAAGAAGGCCGCTAGCCTATTGAGCCAAGGTGAAGCAGCAATTGGATTACCAGGGATTTATGCTGGCTATCGTAGTAAGGATGGGCTGGGGAATCAAATTGTGCCCATATTACATGATGAATTGGCAGTTTTTGCTACCCCAAACAGGGACATCAAAATTTGCTTTGACTATGAAACTCGGTATAAAACTAAGCGCAACATTAATATCGCTACATACCGTACTGGTCAACTTTTATCTGATGCTGGCGCTCAGGTCAGTATCGTTGAATTACCAGGCCCAGAAAAAGGTGTAGATGATTTGATTGTTGCACAGGGTGCGTCAGCTTTTAGGCAAGTGTTTATTGCATCTGTCCCCCTGAATAATTGGTGGGAGAAAAATCAGCCACCCGATTTACGCCTGACAGTCTTTCTGAAAAATGGTGAACAAATCCATCTTTATGAACAACTTGGTGATGGCACTGTTAATCTAAATCCGTCAAGAGAAAGTGTGGAAGAAGAACAGACAATTGCTCTTTTTGGAAAAACTCGTTCCAAGTTGTCAATCATACAACCAACAGACCTAATTACAACCCCAGAAAGTTCATCCCAAAATATAGGAGGGCAAGTAATAGATGCTGAAGTACTTGCCGATGAAAATAAAGAAGAAGTTGCTCCTGCTCAAAACGCTTCTCTACCTTTAAAGGAGGTATCGGTTCACTCCTTTGATTCTTGGGCAAGAAGAGAACAGGTTAAACAATACCAGCAGAATTTTTTCATAAAGCGTTTAGAAGCTAGAGAAAATAAGGAAATTGCTTCTGTAGCTTATGCCCTTGTGAAGAATTATGGTGTTGAAAAAGATGGTAATTTAGTTTATCAGGCTGATGCTTTTACTATCATAAAATCCGGCAATAATTACAGTATTCATCGCCGCGCTGACGAAACCTTGGCATTAATGCAATTTTATGCCGATAAATGGGGAGCTATCACTCTGTCTGAGCAACCTAAAGATATGTTTCCAATCGAAAGGCAGGAGTTTTTGTTAGTTGCTGATTATCTCAAAAGTGGCAAACAACTACCTTCAGTCGATGAAGACCCCAGGAAGATTGCTAATACCCTTGGTTCACTCTCCCTTAATGGTACGCACACAATTTTAGAGAGCTTTAAAACTTCTGAAATCTTGCAAATCCTCACTCAAACTCTAAAAAGGACTGGTTGTGATGATTTGGAGTTGGGCAATTACCGTATTCTCTACCATAAAAGTCAACTTGATACTACATCTACTCTGCAACTTCTGAAAACTGAACATACGGGTGCTACAAGAGTTGCTGCCAGCTTTGAATTCAGCAGAACAGATTCAGGTATGACACATCAACTTAAGACTCTTGCTATTACTGAACAAGACTTAGCTAAACTCAGATTACTTGCTCAAAAGTTGGATATTCAACAACCTGCCAAGGAAGCAACTGCCAATCCTCATGCTACCTGTGATATGGAAGTGCCTATTCACCCGAAAATTGCTAAACTTTGGCAAGACTTAGAAAATAGGCAACAAAAAAGTAATTCTGTTCCTTACACAGCAGCACAGGTTGAACAAAATTTTCTTTCCCCGGACTCTACGTTTGACCTAGCTAGCAACTCTCAAGATATCAATCTGGAGCCAGCCAATACAGCAGTAGCTAAACCAATCAAAAAAATATCTACTTTTCAACATCAATTAAGCAAATCTGACATCGAGAGCATTCCTTTACCCCTTCATCCTCTGCTTGGTCAATACTGGCAAGAGCTAGAAGATAATCATCGATGGGCTGATATCGCAAAACAGGAGAATGCTGAATTTCGTTTAAAGATTCAATCCAATGGCAAACTCTCCATTGGCGAACAACGTGAACTTTATAATAAACTTTTAATCCATAGTTTTGTTGAGCAATACCGCAAAGGATTAAGTGATATTTCCCTTCCCCCACTAAATGAAATTATCCAAGATTTGATATCTGCCCGTAGCAAAGTCATCCATAATACCTACAGCCCAAAAGTTGAAGTATATTCCCCAAAATCTCAAAAATCACATCAGAAGGCTCAATCTAATTCTGCCGAAAATGAACTGTAAACTACATTAGCTATGTATTCTAACCAATCATCTAATTCACTTCAAGAAACAGTCAGCAATATCAATCGTGACAGTGGCATTTCTAACAACATGATGGCTTACAGACTAGCACTCTTTCTGGAGAAACATCCACCATCGTTACAATCAACCACCACATTGGATGCATCTGAGCGAGAAAATCTCCAGTCAGAACTGAGAACAACCTTATCCCAAAACTCTCAAAATATTGAAGATTATAGGCAAAACCTCAAACAGAAATATTACACAGAGTATTTAAATAAATTTGCTGTAAATCAACAGTCATCTGTTGCATCTCAACCAGATAATTCAGCAAGAGTTGAAAACTTAATTGCTCAGAAGAAGAATACATTCCTCCAACAGATATTTGAATTGGGAGTGCAAAAATTACCTTTAGGTCAGAGGGTCAGCAAAGATGAAAGGGAGCAAGAAGCTCTTAGCAAGGAGGAAGACAACATAAATAAATCTAGAGAAAACAATGTCTCACCAGCTATTGATATTGCTGAAAAATCTCTTATTAAAGCAGTTATGAGAACTGTCATGACAATGGGCAAGGATACTGAACAAGGACGCATTTATGAAGGGATAGCCTACAGATTGCAACTATTTATTAAAGAAGGAATGCAACTTCTCAGCGTTCACAGAAAAACTGGTAATCCCGAAACAGCTTTTACAGCCTATAAAGATGACTCTAACGAGTTTCAAATTACACAAAACAACCTTTCATACTCAGAGACTAATCGACTCATTGCCTTTGATAAACAGCAAACAGCACAACAGCTTACATCTCAGCCTAATCATATTGATAAAGATAACAGCACTGAGCTTGGTGACTAAGCCCCTTTGGGGATTGTGGGAGGTGTCGGGAGTTAGTCGAGTAACCAATCATCTGGATGGGTAATCATTTTGACTAATTCACTAAGAGCTTGATTATAACGAGCGCAGAGTTCTCTTGCTTGTTTAGATGTAAGGTACTGCATTTCAGCACAAACTTTAACCAAACTTCACCCCCCACACCTTCCACACCCATTTTTGACTAGCTAAAATAACCAGCCAATCTACCCAAGAAAAAACCACCAATCAATAAATAACGCTTTGTCCGCCGCTCTATTTTTGAGAAGGGGGCAATTATTGTTCCCAACATTATGTAAAAGCTCGCCTCCATTAAATTGCTACTAAATCTGAGCGTTGCCGCAATCATCAAACCTATAAATATCAGCCATTCCACCATCAATTCAATTTTATCCCAGAGTTTTTGGTCGTATAAATAGTACATCTGATAATTCTCTAATTTTAGACAATCTACTTAATCTAATTTCATCATTTCCAAAAAGTTTTTAGCTTTTACTTTGATTTTACCTAAATTCTAAACTTTTTTTAATATCGTACCACCATCAAGATTTACTTAAGTAAATATGCTATAAATGTTTTATGTTCCTGTAATCGAAGTAATCAAGATGATTCGATTAGTAATTATTGAAAATGAAGCTCTAAGTCGGCTCGGAATTAAATCAGTTGTTAATCAAGAGCAAGACTTTGAAATGTGTGGGGAAGCTGATAACGGAACTGAAGGGATGAGGCTTGTTGAAGAACTTAAGCCTGATATTGTTTTGCTCGATATTGCTTTGCCAGATATTAGTGGTTTGGATCTCATCTATAACATTAAGACGAGGACGGATAGTAAAGTCATTGTTCTCACTTATCACTCTAGTCAAGATGTAGTTAATTGTGCCTTCCAAAATGGCGCTGATTCCTACATTCTTAAGAAGATGGATCTGCAATTAATTAAACACGCTATCAATACTACTTATCAAAATAGTTCTTTCATTGACCCAGAGATTGCTAAAAGATTTTTTAGAAACTTCGCTTCTGGGAACACAAAAATTAAGGGTAAAAGATACAGAGAAACCCTTACAGCTACAGAAGCCCAAATTCTCAACTTAATTGCCCGTGGTTTTTCTAATAAAGAGATCGCTGAAAAACTCTTTATTACAGTCAGTACAGTTAAGGGACACACCAGCCATCTTTTTTCCAAGTTAGGAGTTAGGGGTCGTGTTAACGCGATCATTATGGCTAGAGAACTTGGCTATTTAGAAACAGAAACCTCTAGAGTTAGTTGAGCTACTTTTTGGGTTTGGTTTTCTTAAGCTGAATCAAGCAATATCCTTGTAATCGGTTTTCTTGTTGACAGGCTGCTACGGCTGATTGGTTGGACAACAATAACTGGTACATTTGTTTTCCTTCGCTTGATTTTGCCCACTGCAAAATCTTCATCTCATTGGCTGACACTACAACTGACTGAGTTCCACCCAAATTTGAGACAACATTCCAAGTTGTCAGCGAACCTAAAAGCGCTCCTACTGCCATTACTCCGGTGCATATCCCTGATATAGACCAAAGTTTCCACCAACCCCAACCTTTGAATGAGCTATTTAAAGTTGATGGTGTTACATGCTTCATTTCATCACGCACAGCTTTCGATACTACTGTATAGTGCATCGACTGAGCGACTTTGCTAGTCGATTCTAGTTTCTGGTCAATCATTACTGCCCAAGCTTCTACCATTGCCTCCATCCGCGCTTGCAGGTCAATCATTGTTTCTTCGTTTCTGCCTAATGTTGCCATCAACTTAAACATCGGGTCATCTTCGGCTATTCCTAATTCATGGGATATTTGAGCTATGCGTTGTTGTTCTGCTTCCGAATATCCTTGTAAAATTTGTTCTGTTCTCATTTTTTAACCCTAAATATTCAATTGCTTTATCATTATTTAAAATCGAATCGTAAAAGTTTTTAATCCAGTGGTAAATGTAAGTCCGGTAAACCACATAAATTGACTTATCTCTACAAGCTAGTGAGTAAGGTTTTCCCGTTCTCTCCAATCTTTCGTAATGGTCACGATGTAACGCTGGCAAGAATATCTCAGTCCCACCCATTCTTTGTACCTTATCCTGCATTGATTGCTGATACTCTCCAAATCTCGTATCAAAATGCTGATTTTTTACTACTACATAGTTAGCATTATCAGTAGCAAACTCTCCCAAAGTTTTCAGGTAAGCTACACAATCTCTTCTGTGCGAAATTGGTTGCAAAAAAGTTAGTTTCCATTGATATGTAATTAAGAGCTCGAACAGATCCGAACCCACAATATACTGACAGAGCTTATCTACATATTGCCCTGGCATATCAACAATAATTATATCTAATTCATTTTTGATAAAATTATCTAAAATTTTATCCGTACCTCCATTAAAAAAGTCTAAGCTTTCAATTGCCATTAAATTTTCATAAGCTTTTAATCTCTCACGATTGTCATGATCGTAGACCTGAATTTTTCTTCCTTGAACTTGAAACCAATCAATTAATAGTTTCGTAACTGTAGACTTCCCTACACGAGAGTCTCCTACAGTCATAATCATTCGCTTAGGAGAGTTCAACATTATTTAAACCTAACGACTCTTTTACTGCTTCAATCTCTTCTTTGAAAGTTCTTAACCAACTTGTGACTCTACCTTTAACCGAAGGTAAATCTGTTTGCTCCATCCCTTGCCTAAAAGTCATGCTATTTTCATCTAGATAATCATAACTACGTTCTATTAGTTCTGGCATTTTAATGTCAGAAAATGGGCTTTTTTGCGACTTGAGTTGCTCCTTAATTTTCTCAACTTGGGGAGAGTTTTCGTATCTTGTAAATTCATCAGGCTCGCCAAAAAATAAGTTCTTTACTACTATGTAATCTACTTGATTTCCACAAAAGCTATGCAAATCTATTAGTTGATTTATAGAATCGATAACGCGGCTAATAACTACTACCATAGTCACGCGGATATTGTAATGTTTTTCGGCTGTTTCCAGGAAAGTCATTTCTTCTACAAATTTCCGCAATATTCTTCTGGACTGTGGTGGTAATTCTAGTAAAAATAAAGATTCTGGCTGGATTATTTCACCATCTCTTCCTGGCTTGGGATTTGCTTTTGTTTTCATTTCATCAAAGAACTGATCTATATTGCCTGTTTTAAAAATATCAAGTGGTTCTATATGGCAATGCTGACCATAAAACCTTAATAATTGAGAATTGGAGCTATCAGCATCAAAGCCGATAAATCTTTGTCCTTTATCCAAATATGTTTGCACTAATCCCCTTGCAAAAGTAGACTTACCTACACCACCCTTATCTCCAGTTACTATCACTAATCTCTTTTTGGTTATTTGCTCAATTGATTTTTCGTTCGCCTTGTCTTCTGAAGCATTATTCATAGGTTCGATACTATCAGTCACTTTCTTTCTCCTCATAATTATTAGTGGTCAAAAACTATAGGTTTAGGGGTGTAGGTGAATGGCACGCTTGATAACGTGAAACCTTGCCGTTAGCAGGTGTGGGAGGGAAAGAATCTATATTCTCCATACTCCCCAAATTAGTCCCCTGAGAAACATTCCAATATTTGAAAGTAAAATATTTCTAAATATCTTTGTTTGCTAAATTCTGCTAAATTATCCGTAATTGATTTGAAGGTTTGGAGAATTAAACCCTGCTCTATAATCTTCATTAGCTCATAGTTGCTATTTAACTTTAAAGACTTATATATATAAAAATCTAATTCTTGAGCTATTAATAAATTCGGAGCTAACGCTACTAAGCTACTATACAGTTCTTCGTAATTTATAATTTCCGATAAAACTAGTTTTACCAATTCTAAATATTGCTGCCTGAAGGATAATTCTTGATAATTACTAGTTCCCGGACAATTAGCAGCCAGAGGAATTTTCTTATAAATCAATTTTAAATATAATTCAATAACTTCTATTTCTACTTCCCATATCTTCTGTCCCTTTGAATACAGGTAGTTTATTAAAGAATCTCTCTTCAGAAAAATAATTCCTGAAGTTATATGCTTAATGTTAGTTTCTATATTCAAATTTGTCTGTTTTCTAAAAATTGGTACTATTTGGCTCCTTACCCATTGCATAAATTGCCTAACCACATCAGCTTTTACTATACCTGTCAATGAATGAATCCCCAAGGCATTCAAAGTATTAACGACGACTATTTTTTGATTCATCATCACTTGTCGCTGATTTGTTTTCGCATCTATTAATATTACTTTTCCATCGTTCAGGGCTGGAGCAATTATTTGGAATACATCAACAGCAAACAACTCTAATCCACTCGGAGCATCTATCACTCGTACTATATTGTTCGAGAAATGCTCAAATTCCCAAAACTGCCAAACTTCTACCATCGTTTTATGGCTCAGAACGATATTACTATCCCATATCTGCCAATCACAAAGGAATCGATAAAGGTACGGAAATAATCAGTACTTTCGTATCTTGATTTTTTACTTCTCTTTGTTATATATTTCTAGTCTTACTTTTTTTAATTTAAAGGGTAGGGTGAATGGCACTGCGCTATCACTGCCGCAACGCTTATGCTGACGCTTTACAATCACAAAACATAATTACGGATTACGAATTATTTAAAGCTCCATTTCCTGATTTTGATGCCGTTGTTGTTGTTGTAATTTCTGCGAGAGATTGACCAGTTCTTGGTTCCAATCTCTCGCAAAACATTTATTTCTTTTAGCCTGTGGCAGCAATTGTTTAATAGCCCGTGCATCTGCATTTCCAAGTTCCGAAGAGTCCAATGCTACCTGTACATTAAAAATATGCTGCAATTGCTCAACAGGCAAAGTATTAGGGCGATCTATTGCCAGGAAAAGCGTTCTTTTAAGCGGTACGTCGCCCTTGACAAGATATTCCAGCATGGCAAAAGAGATGGTATCAATGGGGGATTTACACAGCACTAACCTTTCTGCTGGATCTGTTGGCTGTCCACCTAAGTGAAAGTAAAACCAGCCCTCACGCCGCTTAGTCCCTTTCTCGTAGCCCTTAAACGTGTTGTTCTCGCCCCGTGTCCCCCGCAGGAATGCTCCTATTGCCTGGGGTTCTTCTAATAGATTCCGCATGACGAACACAGCGTTTTGCTGGTCATCAGCGTAAACCAGCCCCCGGTTATGCAGAACTTCCACAAAGTTTTCAGGTATCCCCCGTTTCTGGGTCAGGTAGTTGCAGACAGAAGACCACTTGCTTTTATCCTCAACGGGTAGCGTGAATTTGTCGCGTGGTTCTAACTGGATAATCTCAGCAGCCACTTTAGTTGCTTTAGCGATCGCTGCTCGTTCTGCCCCCGACTCACCAAAGCGCTCGTGCAACCAGACAACCGCCTGCCGCAGATTGCACTGGTTAACGTGCATCACCAAGTCAATTGCACCACCTGATCCCTTTTGTTGATCGGGTGCAAAGTCGTAGAATTTGGGCCCATCTATATTAATGATGTGTCCGTGACCCTTCCATTTTCCTTCCTCGTGGTGTAGCCCCAACTCCCAGGCGACATCCTCTAAGGCCAAGTCGCGCAGTTGTTGGGTTTTCAACTCCAACGATCGTACAATTTCTTCTAGCCGTTGTCGTTCCTTCTCGCTGGCTCTTGCCCGTTGCTCTGCCCTCTCCAATCGCTCCTGCATGAAAGCGCGGTCAGCCAGTTGGTGGTTGAGGACATGGAATTGGTGATCATTCTGAATCCGGGCAACGTAATTTGTAGCTGATTCAAAAGGTTCGGGTTCAAGTTTTTTATTCGACCAGACGTTGTTTAGTGGTTCACTGTTAACGGCTTGGTAATACTCCTTTACTTTGGTGTGGGTTGCCTTACTGCCCTTGACCCCCCGTTCAATGCCCAAAGGAGCGAGTGCAGCAGCATAACTATCTTGGAGTTTGGATAACTTAATTCTTCCCTGTCCACCTCTGCCCCCAAACATCGCGTCATGACTGACTCTCCCAGTTTTATCGTTCAATGGCACGATGTAGGCGTGAATGTGTGGGGTACCTTCATCTAGGTGAAGCTCTGCCCTGACGCATTTTGATCCATAGTTTTGATCTAGCCAGTCACGAGATGCGATCGCCCATTGCTGCATCAGTGAATCAGACCATTGCCCAGAAAGAGATGGATCACCAGGGCGGAAATATTCAGGTGATGCCGAGAGAAACATCTCGGTGCATAACACTGCATCATGCCGAGGGCGATGCTTGAGCGTAGAGATTTTCTGCTTAACTATCTCCTCTAAAGAGCGTGAGTCTTCTCCCCCAATCAAGGGGACATTCTCTTTAGTTGGATCTGCGTTGGGTGTTTCTCTGTTTCTGGTAACATGGTCATCACTTCCGGCAACGTTACCAAATGTTTTTAGTTTCTCTATTCTGAGAATTGTTAGTGGCGACATAAAAGTTTTATACTACAAATGCAGTGCGTTGTAGTACTCAAAAACCCTCCAAGCGAACGGCGGTTTCATGTCATGAGCGCAGCGAAAGATGGCGCAGCCACCCGCAGGGTATGAAACCATAGTAAGTACGGTTATGTTATTCTCTAAGCGAAGAATTGTTGAGGGCAAAAAATAGCAATTTCCTGCGCTAAGTTGTGGCATAGTCTAAGGATAGTTCAGGCATAGTCTAAAGAACTTACTTTCTTGAAAAAACTGATTAAGAGTGCTTAGTCTAGGCATAGTCTAGGGATAGTTCAAACTTAGTCTAGGCATAGTCTAGAAAAAATGTAGTTTGGTATACAATTTTGTTATTTAAAATCCACTAATTGCATAGATTTAGGGGAGATTGTAACTCAGTTTTTAAAACAGAAAAAATCGATTAGACTTTAATAAGTGATTCTGCATTTTGATTTTCTGCAAGTAAAAAACCGAAGCAACGCGGCTGTAAATCTACAGAAACTTTTGCATGAAAAAAAATGGAACAGAACCAACAAGTCTTTTTTTCCATTAGGCGAAGGTTAGGCACTATTGATGGACAGATAATTAATTATCTCCACTCTAGACCCTTCGATTTAGGGAACCTACCTGAAATAGTAATGTTGACCCTGCTTGAATATTGGTCGCCCTTTGCCATATCTGCTGATGGAGTGGATGGTGACGAACTCAGGCAGAGGGCAATTTGGTCAATTAAAAAATTAGAAGCACAAGCGGCTTTGATTCGTGAAATTTTTTTGTCATCTCATGTCCAAACTGCTGTGACTGCGAACAACGCTGAAGTTGGCGACAGTGCCTCGGATCAAAGGCTGGTGTCCACCATTAATCATGAGGATGACCAAATCTTGGATGAGGACGCTGATGATTTGGCAGAACTAGTTCTGCCAGAAGAACTAAAGCAGATTAACAGCTTGTTTAATGTCGAGTAATAGTTGAGAAAAATTCATGAATACGTCGAAAAGAGAGATTGCACCCGTTTACACAAGGGTAGCTGTGTCCATTGATTTAGGTGGGAGTCAGAGCAAGGTAATTGTTCAGATATATCCTTCGGGTGTGCCGATAGTAATAGCAATGGAGCCAGAAATTGCAGATGTGGGAAAAAACTCAATTACTCAGCTGTCAGGAGACTGTACTTGGGTAGGAATAGATGATGAGTATTATGTCTTGGGCGCTCTAGCTAAAAATACTTTTGCTGGCACACCAGCGCTCAGGGATCTGAAATATCACTATGCTTTACCAAAAATAGCGGGATTATTATGGAAAATTTGTCTTCAATTGGGCTTGAGTAATGGTGTTGATGCTTCCGTGCAATTATTGCTACCACCAGGAGAAATGTCGGACGGCAAGGATTTGGGCAAGAAGCTGTCGGCAGCGCTAAGAAAAGGAATTGCCACACCTACAGGCAAGTTAAAACTTAAGCTACATAATTTTTACGTGGCTCCAGAGGGGAGTGGGATTATGGCTTACCGTAGTCGGACTTTGGGGGCATTGTTTGGGCAAAAAAGTATTGGTTTGTTGATGTTGGGCTACCGGAATGCTAGTTTTTTTGTTTCGGCTAAAGGTAATCAAGCAAAGGCTGAATCTACAGAGTTGGGGATGAATTGGTTAGTGCAGCAATTTGTGGAGCGTACTGCTGTTGGGCTAGCAAAAGATGATTTACGTATACCAAAAGCTTTAGTGTCAGCAAGCTTGGGCAACGTGAATGCATTACAGTCGTTATCACGCAAAGCGACATCTGCTGGAGTTGAATCTGATTTAAAGTTGTTTAACTCAGTTTTACTAGATGTCCGTGGTGATTACTGTCGAGCTTTAATTCGCTGGATTAGAAATATTGCCGTATTGGATGAAGTTATCATTTGCGGCGGGACTGCTGAGTTTGTGCATAAGGAATTAACTCAACATTTTGAAAAAGAGGGCATACCTATTGTTTGGAATGGCAACGTCGAGATGCCTAAGTATCTCGATACCCTCTCTCTAGGTAGCCGAGTTACTGATGTCTGGACTGCACACATTACCTATATCAAGATGTTAGACTACAATTTTGGCTACCAACGTAAAACTGATTTGGTTCCAGACTATCATCAATCCCCACCTGTAAAAAATTCCACCCCACCCAAAGAAGTTTGGGAGAAAAACGGGTTTTTGACCATGCACCCTGGTGTTTAAAGCCCTAATTTGAAAGTGATTGCCTATACGTAGATTCTCTGCGGCTTGCTCCCAGGCGATCGCTTTCAAATTTGCACACTATACAAATGCTGGTGCGCGGTTATTAGCTATATTGTTATACATTCTTGTAAGTTCCTGTAGACGCTCAACTTGATATAATTCAAGTGAGTAAAAAGAAGCTGATTTGATTATTTGTTTGAGTTCTTCTGCCTACTGGCTATAAGTTGAAGTACCAATAGTCCCTTCAGACGACTGAATATAATTAACTAAAACTTGAGGATTGACTTTAAATGTACTAATTACATATTTTTTAACACATTGGAGTAATAATTCATAGTCAGCAAATATTTGCTGGCAAGGATTCCATTTTAAAGCATGATTACGGTAATGAATGAATCCATTGCTATCAAAAATTTCTTGTTGACTTTAAAAAAAAACTTTTGTATTTTTAGCTAGTTACTTTTATCTTCTTGCTAACTGTTGTATTATCTGCTGGAGTGCGACAAAAATAGAAACTATTTTCTTGACAATGCACAAATGCAGACTCTACATCTGACTATTCACACGATTCCGATTCAGCAATGCACTGTTGAAAAAACTCCTTTCAGTATTGGTAGCGATAAATACAATGACTTGGTAATTCCTGATAAGAGCGTAGATAAAGGACACGCTAAGATTGCGTTTAAAGAAGGTCAGTATTATTTGCTAGATGAAGGTAGTACCAATGGCACACGGGTCGCAGGGATTCGGCTAGAAGCATATCGATTCCGAGCTTTAGCAGACGGAAATCTCATAGAGCTTGGTTCGGTGATCGTAGAAATCAAAATTAGCTCCTCTGCACCAGCCAAAATTCCAATATTTCAGGCAAGAGAACGTCAAACTCTCTCAATTGAACGCATGAGATTAGATGCAATCAATTTAAAAAAATCTAACAGCCCAATATTAGGTACAACTCTGCTCAACGATATTTCTGTATCTTTCTTTCCGCAAGAGTTTGTCGTTATTGCTGGGGTTAGTGGTGGCGGGAAGTCAACTCTCATGAACGCACTCAACGGACAACGCCGCGCTAGAGGTAAAGTATTTGTTAACGGCTGCGACCTCTACAAGAATTTCAACGCTTTTAAAAATAAAATTGGCTATGTGCCACAAGACGATATCGTTCATTCAGAACTGACTGTGGGGGAAGCACTTAACTATGCTGCTCATCTCCGTCTGCCTTCAGCATCGCCATTTTACAGGCAGCAACGCATACAAGAAGTACTTGAACAACTGCAACTTACTGGGCGCAAGAATGTCTCTATTGGGCGACTTAGTGGTGGGCAGCGCAAACGTGTAAGTATTGGGGTAGAACTAATCAGCAATCCCAGCATATTTTTTCTGGATGAGGCAACTTCAGGACTTGACCCTGGCACAGAATTACAAATCATGCACCTTCTGCGGAATTTAGCAGATGCTGGAAGTCTAGTAATATTGATTACTCATGCTACCAAAAATGTGGCGATCGCTGACATGGTAGTTTTCCTGGCTAAGGGGGGCAGACTTGCTTATGTTGGCCCTCCGAAGTTAGCCTTTAGCTATTTCAAAGTCAAAGATTTTGATTCAATTTATGCCAGAGTTGAACACCAGTTGTCACCATCAGAATGGGAGCAGGGATTTAAGTCTTACGCTTTCTACAAAAAGTTTGTTAGTGAACGCCAAAAGACCATTCCCCAAAACTCAATTAAGCCCGTACTAGTTAAGCCGGATTTTCTCCAACAATGGGGGGTGTTATGCCGCCGTAACTTGGCTATTCTGCTCAAGAACAAAATCAGTTTAGCGTTAATGCTTCTAGGAGCGCCGATTTTAGGTTCATTGAATTTTGCACTGTGGAAGCCTGACTTATTTAACACTAAGATTGGCAATGCAGGACAGGCAATTACAATGCTGTTTGTCACAGTCATCATGGCTGTAATGTCTGGAGCGCTAGCTACGATGTCGGAGATTGCTAAGGAAACTGCTATTTATCGCCGTGAGCGCAGTGCCGGACTAGGGATAGTTCCTTATGTAGCATCCAAGTTTCAATTAGCATTTTTGCTAGCGCTTTATCAATCAGCAATACTTTTAGTTTGCATGACCACGGCGGTGAAATTAAATGTTGATAACAGTACTTTTACTCTCATGTACCTCAGCCTCTTCCTCGCTTCTTTTGGGAGCATGATTTTAGGGCTGTTAGTTTCTGCGATTGCACCAAGTCAAAGTGTTGCACCTCTGCTAACAATTCTTGTGTTGGTTCCTCAAGTCGTGTTTGGAGGTGGCATTCTCCCAGCGAACGAATTCAACTCTGTGGGCAAAACATTTAACCAGATGATGTTGACTAAATATCCCTTTGAATCTCTAGTATTCCTGAGTGGACTTGGCGCAGATGTGGCCAAAGACTTGTGCTGGCAGAAAACTGAGCAGCAACGGAAAGCGTTATCAGAAAAACAATCCCTCGGCTGTAGATGTTATGGGGCAAGTGTGTTTAACAAGTGCAAATTTCCAGGGATTGGTAAAGTAAAAAAGTCATCGTTTTTAAATGCTGATTTATTAAAGGTACGTTTGCTGATTCAGGGGATTTTCGATAGCTATGGAAAAACTTTTAAAATTGATTTGACAGAAAATCTATTTTCTATGTCGAGATTAATTGTTTTATTAATGATGTTAATTCTACTAGCCCAATTTCTCAAAGTTTAGCAAGTAAAAATACTTATAGCTGAAAGTTCGCTGACTCCAAGTAGGCTGTACGCCATGTCTAACACCCAGAAGAAAGTATTTGATTAATTCTAAAAGTAAAATACTGAATTAGAGCTTTAGCATAAATAGACTTATTTTTCTACAGACAAGAGTACGGTTTTTTTCCGTACTCTTGTCGATTGATTTTTTGAGAGCAGAAAATATAAACTCTGCGGTGGAAGTAATTATAATTTCCATTTTTACTTGCAGAATCTGGTGTGGAGGAATATTCTTCTGCACCTTTCCCTACTTACTTTCATCTCAAATATCTCTTAAAGAAATCATGCAACAACTAAAATTACCAAGCCACAACAACGGTACATACCCTCAAAAGTCAACAGACTCATTCACTATCCCTCAACAGAAAGAGCGACTAGAAAATCTGTTGTATCAGAAGGTTCAACAAGGGGAAGACATATCTTCTTGTATTGAAGCTCTCTATTATTTAGCTTCAAAGCAAACAACACAAGACCAACTGCAAGTGATGTGGGCTGAAGTAATCAAAGAACGCTCGGCATTCAATTCACTGCAAAGAGTAATCATTACAGCCTTGGCCATTTTAGGAATGATTGCCTTTTTTAATGGGGCATTTCGCTCTGTCAAACCATCGGCGGCTGTTGTCAATCCACCTGCTGTTCAACCTCATTAAAAGGATTTCACGAAAAAGCTGAAAGGTTTGTTTGATAAACCTTTCAGCTTATATTATCACTCGCTCTGCATAGCTCCCGCCTAAAATGCTGTGTCCTTGTCAAAAGGCAAACTGTCAACATCCTCAAAGTTACGCAGGTCTTGCTCCATCTGCTGCCGACGTTGAACGTATGTTCTGCTGGCATACATTCTGCTATTCATTTCTTGTTGACCGAAGTTGATGCCTTGTTCTGCCTTTTTTGCAGAAACTTTATTGTAATTATCAACTTCAATTTTCTTGCGTCGCTCCATCTCTTCAAGCCATCCCTCGCTGATGCCCTTGTCTAAAGCTTCTTGAACGTACTCAGGGTTAAGAGAACCGTCTGCGTTAAACTGCCGCTTTTCTTCTGCTGTAAAGAAATCGTAGGCAGTGTAAACAGTCCACGACTCTGGGTCGGTTTCATCTAAATGCTTCCACTCATCATATTTGATTTTTAACCTACGGGCATAGTCATCAATGGCTTCTGGAATCATTCCACTAGACAACATTTCAATTCTTGCTTCATTTTTTAAAGTCCCATCTGGGTTGAACTCCCTCTTATGCATATTTATCCAACGTTTAATTCTCGACATATAAAACCTCCTGAAAAGTACGAATTATTAAAATTTTATGACACTACAATTCAAACACTTCGATACTAGACTAAATCAGTGGATTTATCCAGATACCAATAATAAAAATCCTGAATCAATTTTAGCTGAGGAGTTAGACAATACACTACTTGAATCTTACTTCCCTGAAAAAAAATTCTCATTTGGACATATTGATGAGTACAGTAAATCAGAGGACTTAAAAAATCATCCAGATGGTCATGTTCTTCTGTTATCTTCAAAGACACGTTTATTATATGGCCCACCAGAATGTTTAGAAATAATTGAAAAACTTTGTCCAGACCGTAAAGACCGTGGTGCTTATGGCTCTATTTTTCTAGGTTCGTGTAGGGATGCTATTAGTGAGAAATTAAATATTCTAGTAGTAGATGATTCGAGCGATGCAAAGGGAAAAAATGGAGGAATCATTGAGAACGAGGTTGCTTGGAAACTAGTAGGAGATTGTTATGGGCAAATTTCAACTGAATTATATGATAAGTTAACCAAAAGAGAAGAACAATTAGACAAAAATTATCGCGTAATTCAGCATCGCTTCGGCTGGAAAGAAGGGGATGGAGAAGATACTGAATATCGTTTTGGCAAGGGAACATTAAGACCATACGACTTAAAAGAAATAAAGTATGCTAACGCCAATAACACGCCTAAAATAGACCTGATTATCCCCATTAGTAGCTTTAAGGGTACAGACAAGGATAAGCCCGGAAGCCCATCTAAACCTCAAATTGAGCCAGGCTTATATCAGCAAACTATTTGGTTGGGTGAAAAGGCACAATCTCAAAAAGGTAAAACTGCCATATCCCAATTGTTAGCATCATTCCCTCAAGGTATTAAGGATTTTGCTGAAGAACTAGAGGTACAAGCCCAAAAGCTAGCAGAAGCTCAAGATGACCCTAGAATTGTTTCACAACTGTACTGTGAGAACTACGAAAAGCGAAAAGAATTTTCAGAAGAGCAAAAAAAATCTTTAGAACAAGAAATTATTGAATCAGTTAAAGCTGATACTTTAGGTAAACAAGTAGAGAATAATTCCGATGAAGACTTAGAACTAAACAATGAATTAGATGAATCTCAGAAAGATGATATGTTCATGTACAAACTCATCAAAGCTGATTTACTTGGTCATCAACAACTACTAGAAACGGAAAAGGTAAAACAAGAGTTGAGTCGGTTTGTACAAAGTCAGTGGCGTGATATTGCGGTTGGCAAGACACTAACTTTTGACCGAGGAATGATTATCCCTTCCAAAGAACTCAAGAATGGTGAAATTTGCGTGACTTGGATAGATGAAAATGAAAAAGTATTAAATTTTCGTTCTCCCTTTCTTAATTCTAACGGTCTATGTGTTTCTAATAACAAATATGTTGAAGTTCGCCTAGCTCCAGATGGTACAGACTTACAAGGAATTATTGTAGTCAATGATGAAGATCACAGACGCATACTTGCTCGAATTGAAGCGCTAGAAGCCCAAGGTATTCAACACAACGAAGTTAATCCCCTCGAAACCGAATCACAACGTCAAGCGCGCGATTTCGACGGTGACTGTATTGGCGTAGCACTTGCACTTCAATATCCAAACTTCACAGCCGAAGCCGAGTACAGAAACCAACCTGAAAATGCTTATCGTCCTACTGTTAAAGAAAAGAAACAATCATTTTATTCGGAAAATGGAAGCCAGCCTCCATTTGAAGAAATAGCTATCCACATGAGCGATAGCATCAGCGTGGGCATAATCAACAATCAAGTGACAGCACTGGAGGCATTAGAATCAGAAATTGAGGTACTTAAAACTTACGGTAACTTAGAGCAACAATCAACTTATTTAGACCAAGTATCTAGCCATTATCAAAGTTTATTTGAACAGGAACATGACGAAAAGCCCAAACCAATTAGAGCAGAGTACAAACCTTTCATGCAATCTGTTGTAGCTTTAGCAGAGAATCCTAACAGAAGAAGAGAGATTATTCAGCAGGCAATGGATGTTAACCGCCTGATGTACCGAGAAATGATAGGTGAGGGGTGTTATCAAAACCAGATAGCGGTTGATTTATTCAAAAGTGCTAAAAAACCTGAGATGGATAAAATCCGGGAAAACAGCCGCTACTTATATCGTGATGTTAATTATATTAAAGATAAGAAATCTTCGTCAGTTTATTTAAATACGGGGATAACACCAAAGGGCTACTCACCAGTAGAATTATTAATTAGCCAAACCAATAAATATTTCCAAGAATCACAGTTAGAATCGCGTCCCATCGTCCAGTTTAAAGATTTGTTCAAAGGAGTGGAATTTACACCACAGCAAAAATTTGCAGCGATCGCCGCCAAGTATGAGTTCGATCTGAAATTCAACGCTGCGGTTCGGATGTCCCAACGGCGTGAAACTGAGAAAGGGCCATCTGCAATAGTGCAAACTCCACAAGGGGCGAAACTGGAAATTACCAATCTAACTCGTTACGGGCATCCCCTAATCTGGAAAGCCCAGACGTTGAATATTCGCTTAGATGAAATTAAATTTACAAACAGTGAACGCCCCCACAAATTACTAGCAGTCGCCCAGATTAATGGAGAAATCGATAAAGATGGAAAACCCGCTTATCATAAACTGGGAACAGTTAGCCAACAATCTGTGACTGACCATAACCTCAAGGCGGGGATGACCACGCAGGGGGCTAAACTATTAGAACTAAAACCAGAACTTACCAGAAGCCAAACTAAACTACTCTTTGCTTTGGCGCAGGAGACGGCAGAAGCATTTTATGCGAAAATCCCAGAGTCAGAAAAACTTGCTCTATCCGCCGCCGCTTGGAACATCTGTGCATCCCGCCAGGATGAACTCGAAGTTGCAAGAAAAGAAAACTCAAATCCCCAGGCGATCGCGAAAAAAGTCTCTAATTTTGCTTTCGCTGCTTTCGCCAATGAGATTATCTCTCGCTTAGATAAATTGCAATTTACTGAGCCGAAGTTAGTCACACTGAATAATGAAGCGAATCAATTTTTAGGTCGAGACTGGAACAAGGATGATTTGCATCCGATAGAAATCAGAGCTTCTCACCACCCACCGGGACATGAACGCCATGTTTCCAGACTATTGTTTGTACAAGATACTGACGGCGAACATAAGGAATTCGCCATGCTCGAACCCAGAACCGGAATGCTGCCCATTGGCACAAAGGCGCAAGCTAATTTCATTGGCGTGGAACCTGCGACTGCTAAGGCCACTATTGGTTTACCTGGAAATGAACCCATTGAGATTACCATCCGCGAACTTAAAAATTTCTCCTACGCAGGACTCGTTTTTAATGACCAACCCGTAAATTTAGAGTTTGGTACTGTCCTGATTCCTGATAAAACTGTCAAGATCAAAATTGATAGTAAAACTTTGGGAGAGTTAGACAGTGATTCTGTCGAACAGTTAAAACAAATTAATTATCTCAAAAATGGTAATCCCCTAAAATTAAAGCTCACGTCAATCTCCGAAACTGGAGATCAAGCTTTTGTGCTGGGTGAGTCTCCTAATGGGAATCTCCTCAAAATTAATAAAATTAACTTTTATGATTTTTCTGGTCAGACATTCAACGATCAAGATTACCGAAAACTGACTATCGAAACCCCACCTTTAAAAACTAAAGATGCTGTATTTTTGAATGGTGAACCCTTGGGAGTATTGCATTTTAAAAAAGACAAAGACGCGCTCAGACAGCTTGGACTACTCAAAACTGGACAACTTACACCCGCTCCCGCGATCATTGAAAGTAATTTCTCTGTGATTTGCGCTCAAATTGACCCTAATACCGTTGAATATCCCCAGAAGTGGACGAAGGAATTTCAGGTTTTTGGGACTCAATCGGTTAATTCTGAACAACAAGACATGATTGAGAGTAGTGGGAAAATTCTACATCAGATTAAAGAGCGTCCTACTTTCTTATTTTCGACAGAATCAAACAAAAAGCTTGAAGTTATGGGCTTGGCTGTTGACAACCAGAAAGCTGAGACTGTGACTAAATGGTTAACTGCTCAAAAAGTTGAATGGCAGCAAGTACCAACAGAAGATGTGATCAAGGAAACTAAAAAAGGTCTAGCCGTATTTAACTTGGTTGATAGCTCCATCCCTGCCAAAACTTTAGAAAGCATGACCAAGAAATTTGGGGCTGTGATTGAAACGGATAGTGAGTATCAACAAAGAGTTAATTCCCTCGCTACACGACCGCAGTTTTTGAAACCACCAGAACAAACAGCACAATCCCCACCTAACCAATCTATAACTCCATTACTCTCCACTAATCCTTCTACAACAGACATTATTAATAGTACAAAAACCGAACCTCTAGGTGTAGAGAAGTCCCCGACAATCACTATTGATGACTTGAGAAATTGGTACAATGCCGCAGATAAGTTGGGGAAGTCGGAGAATTACAAAAAACGCATTGTAGAAGTGGCTAATGGGTTTAAAGCTGGTGAGCAATTATCAGCCCAAGCGTTGACAGTAATGAATCAAGATACATTTGAACTTGAAGCCATCAGTCGGCTAAGTCAAATTGCTCAAAGGATTGGTATGGTCTGGGGTAAGTCTGATGAAAATATTACTCAAGTTAAAGGAAAAATTTATGATATAACCTTTAATACCCAACAAAGAGATTTAACTATTTTGCAGAAAAATGGAGAGATAATTTTAAACTTGCAATCTGGTCAGGTACAGACTAATAAACTAACTCCACAAATATTACAAACTTTTGAGTATGTCAATACTCAAATTGATCAAATATTAGCTAAATCTCAAACACAACAAATAGACATACAAAGATAAATTGTAAGAATTCAGGACCCAGAATATATAAGGAGTTTATTAAAACTACGATACTTATTTCTCCAAGCTTTCTTTAATTATTTAACAATTCAGAATAGCTGAATTATTACTCCTGAATTCTTACGAATTATTTAGCCATTGTTCAAGTTGATTTTTTAGCTCGGAATCGTTCTGAATCCTGACTTTTGCCGTTAAGTATTGATTTGATGTTTGAAAAACTAAGTTGGCTAGAAGGTTGCTCTATAAAGGGTTACTTCTGAGTGTACTTAAGAAAATTCAACTTTCATTGCTACATATGCATTTGCAAAGCGTTTGTATAGAAGAATTGCTCCTAAATTTGCTCCCAGACAGATGCTTCCTAGTCCCAATAAAATGTATGTGGGAGCCATGACAACTCCAATCATGAACCAAGCAAATACGTGCAGTATGATTAATAAAGCAAAGGTACTGGCAATTGCAGCACTTCGCCAAATCTCAATAGCTGGACGACACAATAATGTCAAACCTATTGTTAAGGAGGTAGCAATTAGGTTGACTGGGATGAGAAAGGCACAAATACCAATGCAGTAAGTGCTTGAGAATACCGTCAAGGTGTTAAAGTCTAACATTAATTCTCCTAAATTAAATTGTCAAATTTTAGATGAATATTTGTCCTGATATCCTCAAGGCTAGTCAGACTTTAAAAGATTTGTAGGTTAGCCGAAACTATGACGTTACTCAGATATTAGTAAAGACACACTAAAAATTTGAACCACCAAGAACTTGGTGGTTCAGAGTTATACTTCGTATTAGTTACTAGTCAAGCACTTAAGCAGGAAATATTGTCCGGGTAATCAGTGCGCTGGCGAACCCAGAAAAACTAAGACCTAGCAAAACACTAGTAAATAAAAGACCTATTCGAGGGTTAGAATCTAGTTTTTTGTCTTCTCTACCACCTGTAAAGAATAAAGACCAAGCTTGGGAAGCATTGATAGTCTTAAAGCTATTAAAATCAGGTCTGAAAACAACAGAACCAAATAGCTCAGGAGATTTGAAGTATAAATCGTTGTTCATGTAAATAAGTATAACAACTATCTTGTCAAATAGCTAGCTTTATGATAAATTCCTAGAGATAAAGGCAAGGTAGATATGTCAAGGGCAGCGATCGCCAGCGTTGAGTGGTGATTTTTCAGAGGGAGATGAGGAACGGATATCGCTTAAAATGTATCAATTTAATACCGTTACCATTACGTTGCCAACTTCCTTTGATGGTTATAAATCAAAATCAAGGCTGAATGTTTCGCTTGAAGAATCTTCTTCTTTCTCCTGTGCAAATGGAGTTGGAGTCCAAGACGTGAGTTGGTTTGACTCAGTATTAATCGGAGTGTTTGCTATTTGTTGTACAGGTAATCCAGCTTTAATGAAAACAAAATAGCAATCAACTATAAAGTAAATCGTGTCTAGGTAGCTTTTATCTAGTTTTTGCGATTCTGCAAGTATGCGCTCTCGGTAATTATCTTTGAGGCGAACTTTTTCCGGTGCTAAGTCTTTTTTATCTGCCATTGTTATAACTTTACTTAAAAGATGTAGTAGTTGGATTCTTGCTGGTGATGGTTTTTGCCATCTCTAAAAGCCCAGAGACATTGGCTTCTACCGGATTGTCCAGGATTTTGAAGCCGTTTTTCTCCAACAGCTTCTTAAATCCAGGTAAGAGGCAGCCTCCACCAATCGCCCAGATTTCATCCCCCTGGTGCTTGGCATCCAGTGTCAGATTCACCACTTTCTTCAAGTATTTTTCATACCAATCTTTCAAACAAGCACTGTATATATCTTTAATATCGATGTCACGGCTGTATCGGGTATGCCCCATTTCCAGACAAAATCGGATTTTGGAGGCATCCCCGATTTTTCCGCCATTCAAATGTTTCATTTTTTGAGAGATATCATCGATGAGAACTTCTACACCGATGGGGTAGGCAGTGTGAACTTCTCGTTTCCCTTGGTTGTAACGAGAATACAAGGTCGTACCATTGCCAAAGTCTAAAATGGTTAATTTTTTTGGTAGTGGATGCCCAAATAATGCACCCATACCCTCTAGTACAACTTTCAGCACTTCTACTTTCACGTCTGATTGCTTGCCAGCAAGTATTGGCTGATATTCTCCATTGAGTACTTTTTGTAATTCGTTAGCCAGACCAACATCATGTAAACTGACAACTAACTTTAAGTGCCAAGCCTTACGGTGTGGCAGATGTGCCAATGCGCCCAATAAAGTCAATAATGCGTTGTTGACTTTATTTTCATTATTGTCTGTGTTGCGGTCAAAATAATTTCCTGTACGGTAAGCGGACTCCCCAACTGTGTAAGCAGTACCGTTAAAAACTACACGTCCTGGAACATCTTCCATTTCTACTGTGGAAATATAGCTGGGGACACGAACTACTTCAAATCCTTCGACTAAAAGTTTGAGACTTCCGTAACCGTTATCGAAACCCGCAGGAAAAATTTTTTGTAAGGTGTGAATGTTGGACATAAATACAAAGGTAATACACTTTGATTTGTGAAAATTATCTGTTCAGGTAATTTGGGGGAGCAGAGGGGCAGAGAGGCAGGGCAGCAGAGGAGAGAATTAAAACAGTTCTTAGTGTTTACTATTTACTGTTCAAAATGGAGAACTCGGACCTTCAGCAGAATAATTAGTTTTTCTTACACCGATAACTATAATTGTTAATGCAAACAATTTTCTCTTGCTCCCCTGTTCAAGAGCCTTTTTTTCCCCAGACTCAAGAGTTTATCATAACCCCTTGGGGGCTAAGTGGGGTACAAAATATCAACCAGTCAAATATACCCTACTTAGCACCTATATATACCCTATATAGGGGTTAAAATGTCCCTAAAGTCTTGAACTATTGTTGGGGTATATATAGCCCCCATATATACCCCATGAGTACTTTTTAAAATCTTTCCATATAACGAATAAAAAAAAGCAGTCGATGCATATTTTACTTTTCTGCCCAAGGTGAAGGTATCGCCGTAGTCGAAAGTACTTGCCTTGCTTGCAGTCTAATCGCTGTTTGCTCACAGTTGGGGCATTTTACCTTTGTGAAAATCACTGAAGGTCGTCCTTTGTACTCGCCCATTACGGGTTCTCCGGTGTACTCGCTAATTATCCCCTGCTTGCAGTGGTAGCACTCGAATATCACACGCCCTATCTCCGAGTTGCAATCCAGGAATTGCATGTGCTGACAGGGTTCTGGCGGTAATTCTGGTTCTTCGGGGCGGTCTTGAAAGGGTATATAAGGTTTGGTTGCTGGTGGTGAATCTATTTTTTTCTTGTTGCGCTTGCCAGTCACCTGCGGCTCAACTTTTGGCGGCTTTAGGGGTTTTTCATTGACAGGAACATGGCTGGGCTGTTGGCCAGTTGTGAGTTCTTCCGGCAACTTGTCATCAGCTGGGGTAGGGCTAAATAGCTCTTGTTTCTCTGTTGGTTTAGATGCACTCTCGGTTGACTGAACTATTGTTTTTGGGACTGCATGAACAGCAATCGTTTCCACTACATCTTGGGATAATTCTACCTGAGCATCACTATTGACCAATTCCTGTGCTATTGGTTGATTAGCCGCAGGGATGTGCTTAATCAGTTTTTGTTGTGTTGGCTTGGGTGGTCGCTTAGTAGATTCCATTCTGCCTTTAAAATATCAATTGACAGTAATTTCCTTTACAATACTAGCTAGCTTTCATCCTATATCGCGTTATCGCGATAATTAAGTAACGAGAGGTTAACCCTTTTGAGCATAATACTGGGAATAGGGAGTGATCCGGCTTTTTTCCTATATCGCGTTATCGCGATGATTAAGTAACGCAAGGTTAAGCCTTTTGAGCGTAATACTGAAAATAGCGAGTGATCTAGCTTTCACTTTATATCGTGTTATCGCGATGATTGAGTAACGCAAGGTTAAGCCTTTTGAGCGTAATACTGAAAATAGCGAGTGATCTAGCTTTCACTTTATATCGCGTTATCGCGATGATTGAGTAACGCAAGGTTAACCCTTTTGAGCATAATACTGGGAATAGGGAGTGATCCGGCTTTTTTCCTATATCGCGTTATCGCGATGATTAAGTATGGCACTATTCTAATTTTTTCTTAAGCCTGAAACTATCGAAGTAACAAGGGTTTCATATTGTAAAACTTCCGTGCTGGGTTGAACATCATTCACTAGTAACCACCAAAGGTGATGTCTACCCCTGGTGATCGCGCACAGGAGAAACATATTGACATCCTCCCACCGCTAGTTAAGAATGCAGAAATTGTGGACATATCGAATCGTGATGGTGAGAAGTTCATTTGTACAGAATGCGGATATCACGAACACGCTGACATCGATGCTGCAAAGACTATGTTAGTTTCTTTGTATATCGCGTTATCGCGATGATTAGTTAACGGTGAGTATCAATCGAGTGGTGGTGTTTTAGAAAGAGCATCTGAGATGATTTGTGCAAGCTTGTACTCAAACTCAGCCAGAGCTATTGGATCACCATTTGGTGGACGCTCTAACTTTTCTGAGTGACTAGCTTGTGCAATAATCTCTTTCTGCGCGTGTCGAAGAATTGTCATGCAAGACCTTAATACATGACTAAGTTTGAGAGGAGTTTCTAGTTCCTCGGCAAGGCGAGAGACGAATCGTTCAATTTCTCTTTCCTCAGATTTAGTCAAAAGTACCCGCTTCTCTCGACTTAATTTTTCGATTACTGGTGCAGGTTGTATAGGTGGAGATTGTTGAGGGTCAGGAGTTATTGGCTCCGATAAAGTTGAATCTCTCACAGATGCAGCAGCAGTATTATCTAAAACTGAAGTTGTTTCCTCTGAATCTGAACCCCTGAGAACAGACCGTACCAATGCTTCGTCTACTGGGCGGTAGGGTTTTTCATTTCCTGAAACACGTTTAGCCATTGGTAACTACTTTTTGCCTCGCTTTGTTGAAACAGCAGATTTTATAGTAGATGTTGTAACTGGTTCTTCAAACTCAGCAATACGAGCTTCTATTTCCTTAGCCAGCTTACGATATTGGTTTGTGACTTTGTGGTTTGGTGCAGTTTGGAAAATTGTCTTCCCTAACTTTTGGGACTGAGGTACAACCGTAGAACGGCTGATGAGTGTATCAAATTTTAAAGACTTACTGCCATCAGAAAAAAGTTTCTCGACATATTCAGTTAGAGAACTAGCTAATATAGTTCTGCTATCTACACAACAAAGAATTACTCCTAACAAACGTAAATTCGGGTTGCCGTAACGTTGAGCGCCTTGAATATCAGTTAAAGCATCATTAAGTCCTGCGATCGCAAATGGGTCAGGAGTGGCTGAAAGAATAAACCAGTCAGCCGACTTATAGGCTGCAATTGTTGGTGTAGTTGCATTAGGCGCTGTATCAAGAAAGATATAATCATACATTCCAGCAAGCTTGCGTAAAGGATTAATCAAAACATCTTGAGTAACCAAAAACTTATCTCTAGCTGCGAGCGCTTGATCTATCTTTTCTAGATTTCGACGAGCTGCAATCAAATGAATATTTTTAGGTAACTCTACTTCATCATCAGGGGTAATGATTACATCTGTTGGTTCTTCTTCCCCAGTCAAAACTTCAAAAGTACCAAGGAAGCTTTCGCTAGGAATTCCTAAATGCCGGGTAGCTCCCTGGTTCATATCTAAATCGAATATTAGGCATCGCCTTCCCATTTCACCTAAAGCAGTTGCAATATGAATCAGGTTACTAGTTTTTGCAACTCCTCCCTTTTGATTGCCCACTGCAATCACTCTAGTTTTTCGTGCTGTTACTTCATGGCTCATGTAAGTGTCCTCAATAACCAGCAAATTTTTATAGCGACTTCGCATTATAGTAATGTCGCGTTATCCAAAACTAGCGTTATAGGATACTCGCGTTATCGCGATTTAGTAATTAAGCTAATGGTGGTGTTTAGTAAGTAAGATCCTTACCAGACAAAAATTTTTTTAGTTTTGATAATGAGTCTGTATTATAACAATGTCGCGTTATCCGAAACTAGCGTTATAGGATACTCGCGTTATCGCGATTAAATAAAAAAAGAATTAGTGCTAGCTTCTCATTTTGAATACAGTACCGTAGATGGTATAAATAAATTCAAAAGTTTGAATTATATATGCAGAAAAATTCTTTAGAGGTTAGGAGGCTAGTAGTTTGCCAAGGAAACTTGGTGGGGTGAAGGGCAAAGAGGAAAGAGAAAAGGTGCTTACTCGAATGGCACTAAGAAAAGCTGGAATACTTGCCTGGCAAGGGGTTTAGAAAACTAATAGTTTTAACGTCGGGAATCAGAATAATCTGCAACTCTCAGTTTATGATCGCTGCTTTATTAGCCTCCGTTTTTCCAAAGTGATGAAACCCTTGTAAATAATACATTTGCGCTTTTCTTAATGCCATTCGATGATTACCGCAGATGCCAGTATGAAATATACAAACCAGCCAATGAAAAACCCCAACCTCAGCAAAAGGTTTGGGGAATTTATATCAATTTAATCACACCTCCATCATGGCACAACTCGATATTCGTTCAAGTACTGTTCAGCTAGAGATGGAATAAATGGCTAAACCACCTTCTAAGCGCAAAAAAGCCATCTCTGCTTCATTTAGTGATGATACGCCACCAGATAACCTTACCCAAGAAGAAAACCCAGCTACAGCAACAATTACAGTTAGTGCTGTTGAAGTAACAGAGTTGACAGAAGAAGAACAGCGCGATCGCCTGCACTTGGAGAGGAAAGTGGAGCGAGCGTTTTTTGAAGCAGGCAAAGCTTTAATAGAATTACGCGATCGCAGATTGTACCGCTCCACGCACAAAACCTTTGATGAGTACTGTTTAGACAGGTTTGGCTACAATCGTTCCCGTTCTTACCAGCTAGTTGATGCGGCAGTTGTTGTGGACAACTTGCAAAAATGTCCACAAATTGTGGACATTTTGCCGACAGCAGAGGGGCAAATTCGACCCATGACAAAGCTTCAACCCCAGGAACAGCAGGAAGTGTGGCTAACGGCAGTAGAGCTTGCTGGGGGGAAAGTGCCGACTGGTAGAATCGTTAAAGATGTTGTGCAGCGCATCATGGAGCGAACCCAAGTACCCAATACCTACCAAATCGGCGAAGTGTGCCAAATCGTAGTCAAAGACAATCCAGAACTTAGAGGCAAAGGTGGCTGCTGGGGTATTGTCAACGCAGTAAACGAGTTTAGTTGCACAGTCACAATGTGGGATGGCGAGTACACGATTGGGCTAAAGCACCTGAAGTCCTTCAATTACCTGCCGCAAGAGTGTCAGCAGATGCAATCCTTGAGCGATCGCATCGGTCGAGTGTATTCTGATTCGCTGGAGGAGACAGTTAAAAATCTGTTGCAGTCGTTAGGGAAGGTGAATCGTCCTTATTTTACTGCGGTCGAAGAGAAATTGCTGAGTGTTGTGGAGTTGGAATATGGGAACGAGATAAAGTTTTAAGAATTATGGTCGTTTTTATATAGTAAGTGTGCAACAGCTTCTCGTTAGGCATCATGGTTGAAGTGTAATGCCAGATGCTCCTCATCGAAATATCTACCATCAATAAATAAAGCATCACGCTCTAAACCGAAACGCTCAAAACCCCGTGAGCGATAAAGAGAGGAAGCAGCTAAATTGTTTGTAGTGACTGTGAGAACGATCTGTCGCAGACCATCAAGCCGCCGAGCATGGGATAATGCCTCATCAAGAAGCGCGGCTCCAACACCTCGCCCTCGATTCTCAGGTAAAACATACATACTCCAGAGAGAACCAATGTGAACACGCTTCAAACGGTTTTCGCGTGAGAAGCCAAGCATACCAATAAGTTTGTCTCCATCGCTGAAAGCACCGAAAATGCCATTGACAGAATCATCATCAAGGCAAAGTCTAGCAGCAAAGTCGCTCAAAGAAAAACAGGATTCCTGCTCATAACTCGAACCAAAAGCCGTTGGCGACTCTCTCAATGCAAACAGACGCAGATCACGGTAAACGACGATATCTTGGGAGGTGAGAAATCGGATTTTCATTTCCAAAGCCAGAAAGATATCTAGAATTTTTCTAAATACTGTTCAACAAAGCATAATATACAGAATTTTTTTGTTCAAATACTTTTCCTCTTTTGCCACCCCTCACACAACTTCTGCTGGGGAAAACAAACTACTAGTTATAATTTAAGCTATATGCCAAGGAGGTCAGGTTTTTGATGACTGTACCTATAGAAATTCGCAAAAGAGCGATCGCTCTAGTGGAGCAATTACCTGGAGAATCTTTAGTAAAAGCAGTTGAATTTTTGGAATCCCTTTTTGATGAGGCTTTACAGGGGTCACAAACAACGATGCCTCAAGCTGGGGAAGCAGCTTTAATTGAAGTTATTCAACATCGTCTGTCTCCTGAACAACAAGATAGATTGACTTATTTACGTCAGCAAAATGAGACTGGAGAAATTACACAGACAGAGCATCAGGAGTTACTGATGTACGTTGAACGTGTTGAACAAGAAGATGCGGAACGCGCAGAGGCATTGATTCAGCTGGCTCAACTTCGCTCATGTGATTTGAAAGTGCTAATTAATGAGTTTTTACCTACACATACTAATGTAATTTGATGTCGGAGCGAGTTCCAGAATCAATTAGGCGTATTGTTGCTGCTCGTGCGCGTGGTTACTGCGAGTATTGTTATTGTTGGGAGCAGTTTGCGACACAGAGCTTTACAATTGAACATATAAAACCTCGAATTGCAGGTGGTGAAACGATTTTAGAAAATCTTGCTTGGAGTTGCTTTGGCTGTAATAGTTATAAACATACTAAAACACAAGCAATCGATTCAGAAACGGGAGAGAAAATAGCACTGTATAATCCTCGGCTGCAAGTTTGGAAAGAGCATTTTAACTGGAGTGATGATTTTACAGAGGTGATTGGTAAAACGCCTTGTGGTCGAGCAACAGTTAAAGCTCTACGTTTGAACCGCTCTGGTGTTGTCAATCTACGCCGTTTGTTGAGGAGTGCAAATCTGCATCCACAAGAGTTAATAGAAGGTGCTGACTAGCTTTCACCTTTGAGGTTTGCGTTTTTTGGTTTCATCAATGGGAACAGTAAAGTATCTTCAATCTCTACAGCATCTGAAGTCTTTTAATTATTTGCCTACCGAGTGTAAGCAGATGCGGTTGGTGTGCGATGGCGGAACACCTTCCTTGGTGCTATCATCGCTGCCCAAAGTTATTTGAATCAGTATTTAGTTAAGATAGCCAATACCAGTAAGGGGCAATTTTTTTGAAAGTAAAAAAGACCCAGATTAAATGCCTGGGTCTTTTAGGTTAGGAATTATCCCAAGATTTCAATCACAGCCGCGAGAATAGCTGGGGCTTTGTCTGAAACCGGAATGAATAGGCGCTTTTGCCAATTGATGATCTCGGTGAAGCAACCCACAGCTAAGAGTCGCTCTACCAGTGAGATAGCATTAACCAGTTCTATGCGAGGTTCTGCGGCAATGTAAGAACGCCGTAAAGTTACGCCACCCGGCAACTGCTGTGTATATCTCTCGTTTAGTACCAGCTTCACAAGTTCTTCTGGAGAAAGCACCTGATTTCTTAGTCCGAGTTGTTCGCGCACGGTTTGAATGTCGTGAGCATTCACCACCCGACCGAGAATCTTTTGTCCATCGCTGGTTTGCAACCGGAAGACTCGGCTATTGTGCTGTGGTAGTATTTTCCAGATGGGTAGGAGAATACCAGTTACCAAATGCAGGTAATCGGTAGTGAACTTGGGCAGTGCGTCTACTTCAGTAGACCAAGCAGCAGTAAACGCATCAATAGAAACTTGCCCCCATGTGGAAGATTCCAAGTCTTGGACTGGTACGCGAGTTTCTTTCTGTGGACGAATCAGCAAAACTCTTGGGACAACACCACCATCAGCGTCGTAGATACTATGTGTCGGAATTGATACAGCAGCATTGCCTGACTTGGTGTTGATCATGAGTTTTCCTTGATATTGAGTGGCGAACTCTAACATCTCGTCAGCAGTTCTGATGTTGTTCTTCTGAGTGCGTTCCACTTTCAAGTAATTGGTGACGCTACCAGTTTGAGCATGAGTGTACACAGCTTCCTGGCTCTCAACAGCAAAGCGTTCAGCCCGGAGTGTCTCTACACCCATCTCATAGACCCCTGCCGCGATCGCTGCTTCAATCTGTTGACTTAGCAACAACTCAAAACGCTCGAAAATGATGTTTTGCATATCGATGCGTAAAGCCAGCAGCCGATTAAGGAATTGCCGTAATGAGGGCAAGTCGATTTTCATCCCGCCTTCGTGAGAGGTTAAGCACAGTCCAGTCATTTGCTCGAACTTTCCTAAAGGCACTTCATAAAATCGACCTTGGTATATTTGCCTGAATAACTCATACAGGGCGTGTTCTGCATAGTTCGACTCCAGATTATCCTTAGCTTCAAATATCCCATTGCCACCTGTTTGGCGTTGACCACGAGTAAGAGCGCCCAAGCTATCCAGCCGTCGGGCAATGGTTGAGATGAATCGGCGTTCACCGATAACGTTCGTCGTGACTGGTCTGAACACGGGCGCAGATGCTTGGTTGGTTCTGTGAGATCGTCCCAACCCCTGGATTGCATTGTCTGCTCTCCAGCCGGCTTCAAGCAGATAGTGCGATCGCCGTCTCCTATTCACAGCGTTGAGGTCAGCGTGATAGCTGCGACCCGTACCACCAGCGTCACTGAAAATGAGGATTTGTTTGTTTCCCTGCATAAACGCAGCAGTTTCAGCAATATTCGCACCAGCACCGCGTGAATCAACAAACAAACGTCCAGATTCATCTTTGAGAACTCGCTTACTGCGACCAGTAACCTCAGCCACCTGTTTGTGACCAAAATGCCACAGCAATTGTTCTAATGCGCCGGGGATTGGGTCAAGGCTTGCTAGTCGATCAACTAGAGTATCTCTCAAGGCTACAGCTTCAATAGAGATAACTGGAGAACCATCGGCATCAAAGACTGGTTCTGAGCGTTCTTCACCATCAGCACCTGAATGAATGGAATGCAGATGAACAGGGAAAGCACTCATCAAGTAGTCCATCACATATTCTCGTGGGGTCAAGTCAAGATTGAGATCCTTCCATTCGGAAGCCGGAACTTCATTAAGTCGTCGTTTCAATAACTCTTCGTTAGTTGAAACGATTTGAATGACAACAGCTAGCCCCAGAGCAATATCCTGTTCAATCGCTTTGATCAACATGGGACATTTCATTCCTGTGAGAAGATGGTTAAAGAACCTTTGTTTGTGGCTCTCGAACTGAGACATGGCGGACATCTTTGCAGCACGGTTATATGTTTTCGCGCCAGTAATGTTACACGCTTCTAATGCTTTATAAAGGTTATTGTGGATAATTTGAAAAGCGTCGGCGTAGCTGTTGTAAATCCTTTCTTGAGTTTTAGTTAACTCGATTTCTTGAGTATCGTATTCAACACCATCAAAAGAGAGCGATCGCGCCAAATACAAACCGAGTGCCTTCAAATCCCTAGCCACCACCTCCATCGCCGCAATGCCACCAACAGAGATAGACTCCACAAAATCCTCACGGTTTGTGAATGGGAAGTCGCCAGTTTGCCACAATCCTAACCTGTTCGCGTAGGAGAGATTAGAAACCTTTGTCGCGCCAGTTGCGGACACGTATATAACCCTGGCTTTGGCAAGTGCATTTTGCAGTCGAAGCCCAACAATACCCTGCTGAGAAGCTGCAACCATACCCAGCGTTCCCTCTTGCGCCATAGCATTTCCCATACTGTGGCATTCGTCAAATGAAATGACACCCTCAAAGTCCTTATCTGCCCATTCAACAATTTGCTTGAGCCGACTTTTACCGTTCTTTTGAGAGCGTAGAGTTGAGTACGTGCAGAAGAGAATACCTTGGGTGAAAGGGATGGGGTCGCCAAGTTTGATATTTGAGAGGTCGATAATATCTTTCTCACTACCTCCGAGCGCACACCAGTCTCTACGGGCATCTTCAACTAAGGCAGAACTTTTGGATACCCAAATGGCTTTTCTTCGTCCCTGACACCAGTTGTCGAGGATGATTCCTGCACATTGTCTTCCTTTCCCCGCGCCTGTCCCATCGCCTAAGAACCAGCCACGACGAAATTTTACGGCATTTTCTTCGCCTTGAGCCGCTACAGTCACATTATCCCATGAATCATCGACAATATAAGACCCAGAAAGAAATTCACCGTGCGCCTGACCTGCGTAAATAACGCTTTCAAGTTGTGCTTCAGATAACAATCCTTGTGAGACAATGTTTCGCGGGAGATGCGGTTTGTAAGTGGGTGGTGGTGGCGAGACAAGCGCTAGGGCTGCACTCTCACAGAGTAGCGAGGGATGAGGTAAAGCGCCCTTGATCCGGATTCTTTGTGGGCGATAGGTTTCATATAAAGTATCTTTGAGTCCATCTGTAGCAAACCATTCGACGACTTCGTATTCCAGAATAACCACATCTGGAATTTCTGCGGAGGGTTCTGGTAAAGTGATCGCTGTACGCTTCGTTGGCAGTTTAACAACCTTCGCTGCAACGACAGCAGCTTTAATAGTTGCAGCATTGCATTGCGATGCCTGCGGCAACGTCAAAGACGAACGCCCAGGCAATTGCTGAATCAGTGCCAGTATTTCAGGCAGATTTAAAGTTTCGGTAATGCAAGGAATTTCGCTGGAGTCAGCCGGAACCTTGTCAATTACTGTGATTCTGGTGTCAATTTGCGTACCATGTTTTGAGTACACCTTGCCGTTAATCCCAACAGATAGTAGAACTCGCGCAAAATCCTGCCACTTAACAAAAGTCTCACGCCAGCTTGGGTTAGCCGGAGAGAACCAGTTGGCTGTGATTGTTACCAGCCGTCCACCGTCAGCCAGTCTTTGCAATGCCGAGTTTATGTGGCTCTTAGTTGCGTCGGGGTTGCGACTGTTGATTTTGGGAGATGCAGAGAAAGGTGGATTCATCAGCACAACTGAGGGCTGAGTCTTGCCAAGCAGATAGTCGTTGATCTGTTCCGCGTTTACTGAGAATAGTGGTGTACCTGGAAACAACCGACGCAGAATCTTACTTCTATCGGGTGCAAGCTCGTTGAGCATCAGACTTGCACTGTGCAGTTTAGCCATTTGTGCCAATAGACCAGTTCCGGCAGATGGCTCCAGCACCAAATCAGTAGCTTGTACAAATCCTGCTTTGGCTACCAGATAAGCAAGCGGCAAAGGGGTGGAGAATTGCTGAAGCTGTACTGACTCTTCACTGCGGCGAGTATGCGTCGGACAGAGGGCTGTTAATTCTTCTAATTGTTGCACAACCACTTGAGGTTGTTGTGATAAAATCTTAATTCCCAGATGACGCAGATATAAGATTTGCGCCACTTCAATAGCTTCGTAAGCGTCTTTCCACTGCCACGCACCGGACGCAGCAGTGCCTAGAAAGTATCGATTCATTTGGGAAGAAACAGTTTTTGTAGAGAGAAAGCGATTATCTATTAAAACTTTTGCAAGCTCTTGGGCAACATTAATAACTGACTGCCCATAATCGATTACTGTTTGCAAATCGAATAGAGAACCCTGAGTGAAAAGTTGTTGTACCATTGCATCACTCACAATATTATTTTTTCACTTTTGCTATGGCGAAGCCTTTCTCTTATTAATAAATGAGGCAATTACCAAGAAAGGGAAAAGGGAAAGTGGGAAGGGGGAAAGGGCACAGAATCTAGAACTTTTCCCCACAAGGTAGAAAGCCCCTGTCCTAATTGTGGAGAACAAAAAAGAAGATTTTTGAGACACGTAGTGCGAGAACTTAGCAGCGTCTTTATTTGGAACAAGAGCTTTTAAGTTATTGGTTCCCTTTCCCCTTCCCCTTTCCCCTTTAACCTTCTTCATTAGCCTCATTTAAACTTTTAAACCTTCAGATATTTATTCTTCGGTGATCGAACGAGAATTAAAAAGCGAATTAAGCAGTTTTACGCGGTCTACCTGGCTTGCGCTTGCCTGAAGACTTTACATCAGCCTGTTTAGTTTTAGGTGACTTGTTGGCAGCATTGTTAGCTTTGCTTGAACGAGTAGTACGTTTTGGTTGTGGTGAAATTTCTTTCACTGGAGGCAGCAATCTCAATGTAGGGAATGAGAGAACAACTGCTTCATTGCTTGTGCGATGAACAACTTTGTCCTCTAACGTCCAAGGATCTGGCAATTTTTCAAAAGTCATCGCTTGTGTTGTGATTACTTCTGATACTGATGGGATTGTAGAAGTGGCTATATTTCCATTGCTAACCGAAACCACATTACTAGCGTAAGCAGCCGATACAAATAGTCCGCTAATGAACTGGAATATAACGAGAGTAAAGAATGCCCAAAAGATGACTTCGATTGTCAAAGTGAGTAAAGATTGCATATCCATCATTTTTCTCAACTAAGTATTTGTAATTTTCAATTGATTTACGCAAAGCGTTCTTAAGCCTTGTTCAAATGTGAAGCGAATTTGAACATCTCCTCTCTTGAAGAGAGGACTTCACTCAAAATTTAGCGTAGCGTCTCTTTGATTTAATTTAGACAAATTTCTCTGTATTTTTAAAGCTTGGTTATAAAATAAAGCAGATTTTAGTATTTACCTATTTGAAGACTTCAAGTATTATAGTTATAAACTTGTTTTCCAAAGATAAACATTGGGGTTAAGATTTAATTTGCTAGCTAATCCTTGAAATAAAAAATTATATTCAAAAGAAAAACAAAAGTAGTCGTCACAATTAATTGAAAGTATGCCCAGTCCAACTACCGACTTAGTTCGTTCCTACTTAAAAGAAATCGGACGCTACCCTCTGCTAACTCCTGAGCAAGAAATTACAAATGCTAGGCTTGTACAGCAGATGATGGCGATTGAAGAACAGCGCTCAAGCCTCGCACTTCAACTAAATCGACAACCAACTGCAAGAGAATTAGCTACCTTGCTTGGGCAAACCGAAGCTGAAGTACAGTCAATCGTTCAACAAGGTCAAAAAGCTAAACAGAAAATGGTGACAGCTAACCTACGGTTGGTGGTTTCTGTTGCCAAAAAATACCAGAACCACAATTTAGATTTTCTCGACTTGCTCCAAGAAGGGGCACTGGGACTGCAACGAGGAATCGAAAAGTTTGACCCTAACAAAGGCTACAAACTATCAACCTATACTTATTGGTGGATTACCCAGTCAATAACACGTGCTATAGCAGATAAGTCTCGCACTATTCGTTTACCAATTCATATCAACGAAAAGTTAAACAAAATCAGGAGAGTACAGCAGCAACTGTCTCAATCTTTGGGTCGTCCTCCGGTTGTAGCAGAAATTGCCGAATCGTTGAATCTATTGCCAAGCCAAATAAGAGATTACCTTCAGGTTTCCAAGTCTCCAGTTTCATTAGAAATGAGAGTGGGAGATGAGGGTGAAAGTGAACTAGTCGATATTTTACCGATGGATAGCATTTCTTTAGATGAGCAAATAACTCAAGAGTTTTTACACCAGGACTTGAGCGAGTTGCTGGCATTGCTTAAGCCAAGGCAACGAGAAGTATTGACTCTACGTTTTGGATTAGAAGATAATCAAGAATTAACTTTGAGTCAAGTTGCAAAACGCCTAAATCTTAGTCGAGAAACAATTCGTAAAACTGAACATCTTGCTTTAAAAATTTTGCGCTCTCATCAAAACAAGATTAAAGACTATCTTCTTAATTAAGTGTTTCATTTATATGAGCAAAATCCGCTACTCCAAAGACTGCAAACAAGTCGCCACTGCCTTTTTAGATGCCTCCAATTGCGGCACTTACGAGTGCGATCGCATATTCGCACTTTCCGGCGGCATCGCCTCTGCTTAATCCCCGGCCAAAAACCATCAGATTGCCCCTGTTTGAATCAAATGGTGTATGAATATATTGCTATCTAGAAACTATCCTTATAAATAAAACACCAAAGAAAGAACCGATGCCCAGCAAAACTATTGAAGTCCGAGAGTACACCGTTAGAGCGCACAAGCGGGAAATTCATACTCGCGTTTTTAACTTCGTATGTAAGCAGTGTGAGCAACCCACACAACGAGAAACCTTTGGTGTGCGACCACTCTACTGTGAGCAATGCCGTCCGCCACAAGCACCTAAGCAATCGAAATTAGTTCCTATAGGCAAGAGGAAACCCAGAGCTATGAACTATAAAAGCGGGAAGGATATCGCTGGGTGATTTGTTGTCTGTTGGGTGAGTGAAGCAGTGCGCTCATTCGCCCAACCTAATTCAAACTGGTAAAAAGTAACTCTAATGTTTAGGGTCATTCAGGAGATGCAAACTGTGCAAAGACCTCGGCCCCTGTCAGGTTTTTAGTTTCATTGGCAAAACAGTAATATTGGGGCTTTTCATCAATGAATACCTGATGATCGAAAACAAGACCTTCAGAACTATCGAATAGTCCAACAGGCATGAAATACTGGTTATTTTGTTTTAATCTATAAAAGAGATGGCTACCACACTGCTTACAGAATCCACGTTCTGCCCACTGTGACGATTGATAAAGCCCAATATTTTCTTCACCAGAGAAGCTAACATCACTTTTATCCCTTGTCCAGTTTTCCGACTTGAATCAATTTCATTCATGGATATTGGATTTAAGTGGGATATCGGCTCAAGGAGAAATAAAGGCAGTTTAAGCGTAAGCTAAAAATAAAAGACTTGGGTGCTATGTCGATTCCAGAAATTTCTGAAGCAATAATCCGTCATAACTCCAACGCTTCATCCTACAGTCGTGGTGAAGAATATTACCGCAGGGGTGCGATCGCTGATCTCAAAAAACGCGGTAATATGATTCAGGCAGAGGTAGAAGGTGGCGAAATTACACCATATCAAGTCAGTATTCGTTTTGATGCAGGTGGAATTACCTCAGCAAGTTGTACTTGTCCTTATGATTATGATGGTTGGTGTAAACATATCGTTGCCACTTTATTAAGCTGTTCGCGCCAATCAAAGATTATTGAAGAACGTCCAACGCTAGAACAATTATTAAATCGCCTCGATCTTCTTCAAACTCAGCGATTACTGCAAGAACTGGTGGAAAATAGACCAGAAATAATTGATGATATTGATGAGTTTGTAAGTTTGATAGACTTGCCAAAACCAAAAACCAAACAGTCTTCTACCCGTCAAAGCAAAATTGACACATCACCTTTTCGCTCTCATGTCAAACGGATTTTGCGGGATGGATTGAAAGAATTAGAGTATGGTTCAGAAGAAGACCCATTTACAGATGATTTACTGGCTGTAATTGAGAAAGCGCGGGAGTTGGCAGAAAATGGAGATGGTAATAATGCGATCGCAATTCTCGAAACTATTACCGAAACTTATGCCCAAGAATGGGACGAGTTATTAGATTACGGTGGAGACAGTTATTCCATCGCAGAACCTCTTGATAGCGCGTGGACAGAAGCAATTTTGTGTGCAGAAATGTCTACAGGAGAAATAGTAGATTTGCAGTTGATGTTGGAATCATGGCAAGACGAAATCAGTGCAGACTTTAGTATGAGTTTAGAAGCATTACGTCAAGGTTGGGATTACGAACCACTGCAACAAATTATGCAAGGAGATGATACCGCAGAACTTTGGGAAAATGAACGACCAAGCTTTGCTGATGATTTAGCATTGATTCGCTTGCAAATTCTTGAACGTCAAAATCGTTACACAGAGTATTTAAATCTAGCTTTATCAGAAGAAATGACTCTGCAATACCTAACCCAATTAGCAGCTTTGGGAAGAGTAGAATCGGCCATGTCTGCGGCTAAAATCCTGATGGAAAGAGCAGAAGAAGGTTTTGCCTTGGCAAAAATATTGCGAGAAGATGGGTATTTGGTTGAAGCATTGGAAATATGCCTTGCTGGTATCAATTTAACAGGTAACTGTTTATATGAATTTGCTACTTGGACAAGTGATTTAGCCCAAGGATTAGAAGATAATGCCATTGCCTTAACTGCCAGCATCATTGCTTTTAAAATCAGACCATCGTTTCGAGACTATGGTAAAATTCAAGACTATGCAGGAGAAACTTGGTTGACGCTCAAACAAGATTTACTGCAAACACTACGAGATCAGCCAGACTGGGGAATAAAAGAAGCTCAAGTTGATATTTTCCTCCATGAAGGATTAATTGATGATGCAATTAAAACAGTAGAAAGAGATAGTTACTATGCTTCAGAATTGGTACATCGAGTCATGGATGCAGCAGTTTCCCATCGTCCAGATTGGGTAATTGATAACGCTAAGAGACGCGCAGAACCAATAATGGAACAAGGAAAAGCTGACCGTTATGACGCTGCGGTTAATTGGCTAAAAAAAGTCAAAGCTGCGTATCTCCAACTAGGGCAAAAATCTGAATGGTCCGCTTATCGCTCCAAATTAGAAGCGGCTCATGGACGTAAACGCAAATTAATGGAATTATTTAAAGAACTGAATAAATAATATGACTATTTTTGAGCCTAATTCCACAATACAACAAGCACTACTCGCGAAGAAATATTTCGAGTTACACCCTTCCTTACAAAAGATTATCCAGTTGTTTTCGGTAGTTTATGCACCGATAGACAAAAATTCATTTGTAAGTTGTCTTAGTAAAATTAACGCTTTAGATGAAAACAATAAACCTTGGGTTACTAAAACCCTCAGTTCCCAAATTGATAAATTGTTAAAAGCAGGCTTATTAATACAGGAAAACAGGCAAGGTGCTGAATGTCATCCGTTACTTACAGAAATTGCTACTCGTCATGCTGTACAAACCGGACAGTTTGAAATACTGGTTACAGCAGTAGAGGAGAAGCTACCAATACGTACTCACTGGAACAGAGATTCTCGGATATTCTACAACTTACGCCAGTGTATCAGAGAAATCCGCATTGGTATTTATCGCCAAGACCTTAGTTTTATTAATCAGCAAATTGAAGCTTATCAGAAGTACAGTGATAGCGAAGAAAAAATAGTAATAGAGAATATCTTTGAGCAAATATACAATAATCCATTTGATGCAGATTGGTTTAACTCCTTACCACAAGGATTATATGAAAGTGGTATATCCAGTATCCTCTTCAATTCAGCCTTAAAATTATCTGCTTCTGAAGATGCGTTGATGCTGCTGGAAGAAGAATGCTCTACACCTGGAAAACATTGCTCAGATTATCTGCATCTGATTTTGACAGAACAACTGTTGTTACAGGGTTGTACCCAAGAAGCACAAGAAAGTCTAGAACGTATATCGAATGAATATCAAAATAATGCTGCTATCTTTTGGGGTTGGTTAAGTTTTCTGCGGGGTGATAATGAACAAGCCATAAAATATTATACAGATGCCCTGAAAGCGATCAAAAAGGCTACAGGCAAACGCCAAATATATTTCAATACAATTGGGGGTTTATTTTTTATCCTCGCACTTTTAAAAGATGGTTCAGCGCAACACCTCAAAGAAGCAGAAGAGTATAGCAGTTTGATGTCCCGTCAAGGGGATCATTGGCTCAGGTTCACTTATGGCAGACTAAAAATGGTACTGCAAGTCCACCAAGGTGATATTACTCAAAAACAATTTGTAGTCAGTGGTCATATTTCTTCCGTAGAAGAAGAAAATAGCTTACAAACCTTGTTTTGTTCGCTATGCCTTTACTGGATGGATGCTGATAGTGCCAAAAAACGCTTACCTAATTTATTAGAGCCATTATATAGGCGATCGCTTGCCTCTAGTTATCACTGGTTGGCAATGGAAACCGCAGAACTCCTATCCCGACTCAAACCCAGCAGTAACTATAAACAACTTGCAGAGGCACTGCGAGAAGATAGCAATATCCAAACCATCGTAGACTTAATTCGACCCCAAGAAGCTTGGGAAATGTGCCTCAATGCCCTGGCAAATCTCCAAAAAGAACCACAAACACCAGGAAAACCAGAATCCGAACTGCGTTTAGCATGGTTCATTACCTTCTATCCCAGCAGATGTGTCTTACAACCACGAGAACAAAAAGTTAATGCCAAAGGAGAATGGAGTAAAGGTCGCCCCATTGCCCTCAAGCGTCTGAATAGTGCATTATCTGAGTTTGATTACATCACACCCCAAGATATGCGGGTATGTAGTTGTATTGAGGTATATAGTGAAGGCTATTACGGCAAAGTTGATTATACCTTCGGTGAAAAAGCCATCTCTGCTTTAATTGGACACCCGTTGGTTTTTTGGGAAGATACACCTAATATCCGTGTAGAAATTGTCAAGGGAGAACCGGAACTACTAGTTAAAAAAGAAAAACTTGGCCGTCTCACCTTGGAATTTTCTCCCAAATTACCAGAATCACAGAATATTCTGCATATCAAAGAAACCCCAACCCGCATCAAAGTCATTGAAATTACTGCCGAACACAGACGCATTGCAGAGATTATTGGTATAAATAATAAATTAAATGTGCCTGCGATCGCAGAAAAGCAAGTTTTAGCAGCCATAAATGCCGTCTCTGGCATCGTTACCGTACATTCTGACATTGGTGGCGGTTCAGAAGGTGCAGAAGAAGTACCCGCCCAGACTCTACCCCATATTCACCTTTTACCTGCCAATTCCGGCTTGAAAATTAGCCTTTTGTCGCGTCCCTTTGCCCAAGGTGGCCCCTACTACCGTCCTGGTACAGGTGGTGAAACTGTAATTGCCGAGATTGATGGTAAACGTCTCCAAACCCGACGAAATCTGTCTGAAGAAAAGCAACTTGCCGCCTATGCTATAGCCGCCTGCGCCACTTTGACTCAAATTGAAGAACAAGATGGTGAATGGATTATAGACGATCCAGAAGACTGTTTAGAACTGCTGCTAGAACTGCAAACGCTGGGAAATAACGTAGTCATAGAATGGCCACAAGGAGAAAAACTGCGTGTTAGTCACAATGCCGACTTGAAAGACTTTAATTTATCAATTCAACGTCAGCAAGACTGGTTTGCAGCCATAGGGGAGTTGAAATTGAATAACGACCTAGTGCTGGATATGCAGCAACTACTAGAACTACTGGAGAAAACCCCCAGCCGTTTTATCCCCCTTGGTGATGGTCAATTTCTGGCTTTAACTCAAGCTTTTCGCAAACGCCTCGACGAATTGCGGATGTTTTCGGAAAAGCATAATAAAGGTATTCGTTTTCACCCCTTAGCGACATTAGGGTTAGAGGATTTTGTTGATGAGGTAGGTAAGGTAAAAGCAGATAAACACTGGAAGGCACATAGAGAGCGTCTCAAGGAAGTACAGAACCTCCAACCAGAACTGCCATCTACGCTTATTGCAGAACTACGTGACTACCAGATGGAGGGTTTTTGTTGGCTGGCGCGTCTGGCACATTGGGGTGTAGGAGCTTGTTTGGCAGACCAAATGGGACTCGGTAAGACCTTGCAGGCATTGGCGGTCATTCTCAGAAACGCCCATGAAGGGCCAACTTTAATTATTGCCCCCACCTCTGTGTGTATGAATTGGGTGAGTGAAGCGCAGAAGTTTGCCCCAACTCTGAATATTATTCAATTTTCTGGTGCTAACCGCCAAAAATTATTAGATGGTTTACAACCATTGGATATGTTGGTATGCAGCTATGGCTTATTACAGCAGGAAGAAGTAGCGCAAATGCTTTCTGGTGTACAGTGGCAAACGATTGTCTTGGATGAAGCCCAGGCGATTAAAAATATGACCACTAAACGTTCACAGGCAGCCATGAACCTAAAATCTAATTTTAAGTTGCTGACTACTGGGACTCCGATTGAGAATCACCTGGGTGAGTTGTGGAATTTATTCCGCTTTATTAATCCTGGGTTATTAGGTTCTTTTGAAAGTTTCAATCAACGATTTGCTACCCCCATTGAAAAATATCAAGATAAACTTGCACGTAATAAACTCAAAAAACTGATTCAACCATTTCTGTTGCGGCGGACAAAAAATCAGGTATTAGAAGAGTTGCCATCTCGTACCGAAATTCTCCTTCATGTAGAGTTAAGTCGAGAGGAAAAGGCGTTCTATGAAGCGTTGCGCCGCCAGGCCATATCTAAACTTACCGAAAGTGATGCAGAAGCAGGAAAGAAACATTTGCAGGTTTTGGCTGAGATTATGAAACTGCGTCGTGCTTGCTGTAATCCTAGTTTGGTTATGCCTGATACTGAATTACCCAGTTCCAAGTTACAGCTTTTTGGTGAGGTGCTGGGTGAACTTCTGGAAAATCGTCATAAAGCGTTAGTGTTTAGTCAGTTTGTTGACCATTTGCACATCATCCGCGATTACCTCGAACAGCAAGGTATTAATTATCAATATTTAGATGGCAGTACTTCAGTGGCAGAGCGGAAAAAACGGGTGGATGCGTTCCAAGCAGGTTCAGGAGATATCTTTCTGATTAGTCTCAAAGCAGGGGGGACAGGACTGAATCTAACTGCGGCTGATTATGTGATTCATACAGACCCTTGGTGGAATCCCGCAGTGGAAGATCAAGCCTCAGACCGCGCCCATCGCATTGGGCAACAACGCCCTGTTACTATTTATCGTTTAGTCGCAAAGGATACTATTGAAGAAAAGATTGTGCAATTGCATCAACACAAGCGAGATTTGGCAGACAGCCTCTTGGAAGGTGCTGATATCAGTGGCAAGATTTCGACGGAAGCCTTGTTACAGTTGATTAGTGAAGGATAAGCTGTCCTGCTTATATAATTTTAGATTTTTGATTTCCTGATTGCACAAGTTCAAGATTAACTCAACTCTAATCAACTATGCCCAAAACTTGGAACTTAAAGGTAGATAGCTATTTTCAAGCCAACCCCAATTGCATTATCGCCACCGCCCATGTAGACTCGTTCCCTATAGACCTGCCGCTAGAACCGAACATCCGCGAACCAAACCGCAAAAGCGCGACCTACAGACAAATCTTCGACTCGCTGACGACCGAACCCGTAAAATTCTTCTCTCGCCACAGTGGAATTGTTCTGTCAGCCAATAAAGTTAAGCCCAACAGAAATAAAACCGAGCTAGAACTAGAGATTTTAGAAGCTAACGAGGGCGGTAGCGATGGGATTATCAACGGTGGCCATACAGTTTTAGCATTTGAGCAAGCGAAAAATTACAAATACGACTTAACCCAAGCGAGGGTAAAAGTTACGATTCACATCGGACTGACTGAAGAATTAGCCAAAGATATAGCTCTAGCTTCAAATACTACAACGCCAGTAGATTCTCGTTCCAAAGTCAACGCCAGGGGTGATTACAAATTCATCAAGCAGTACTTAGCTTCCTTAGAACAGAAAGAAGATAGAAAATTCCGCATCGCTTATTACCAAAACCAAAGCGGCGCTCCCAGAAATGCCCAGTGTAATGTCACCCATTTGCTGAAGCTCCTTTACTGCCTCGACAGAAATAAATACAACCCCGACGGCAATAAACGAACCAAACACCCAGCAGGGATGAGTCTTCCAAGTAACATCACAGATGCAGAAAGGGAAAGATTAACCGCCTTACTGCCTCTCTTGACTCATGCTCTGTGGATAGAGCAAAGACTCTATGAAATTATTCAAGACCATATCAGCAGCCCCAGAAGAAAAGGTTCCAACGATTTAGCATCAATTGATATACGTAAAACTACATTGTTGCCTGACAGCAAGTATTCATTCGGGTTTGGTGCGCCAACTGACCTGGCACTACCGATAATCGCATCATATCGGGTATTTTTGGACAAGGACTATAAATGGATTCTGCCGTTTAACGAATTCGCTGAAGATTTTCTGCAACACTTGTGGAATAACTACTTCCGCAAATATTTGGTGTCAGAGAAAACAGCAGGAAATACAGTGGGCACAAAAATCAGCCGTAATCAAGAGATTTGGGAAAGTCTCTACATATCAGCGCAAAGTTATCTAAATCAGCACTTGATGCAAATGGTCAACTCTAGTAAGCAAGAAGAATCGAAGGTGACACAAGGTACAAAAGGGCGTGTGCAAGCAGGTAAGAAATAATAGTACAAGGTTTCTATTGAAAGATTCGTTTTGGCTGGGCGGGCGATGGCTTTTAACAGTAAACAGTTATCAATAACTCGTAAAGTCCTTGGGTTTAAACTGATAACTGTTTTAAGTGCAATACCTTCGCCAATTTACGAGGGTGAGTTGATCAGCAATTCCAAATTCAAAAATTTAAGAGCAGTCAGTCGTTAGGAAATGGCTGAATCTGAAGATATAATTCAATGCGCTGCTTTTAAATCAATCCTACGATGGCACAGGTACTTGAGTAGCGCAATGTCATGACTTATAACCAAAATACCTATTTCAACCTGGCAGGCATAGTCAATGACTGCACGCCAGATGAGTGCTTGAGTGTTGGTATCCAACATAGCAGTCATCTCGTCAGCAATTAAGTAGCGGGTCGCTCTATTGAGCGAGCGTGCGACTGCGATGCGTTGCAACTCTCCTCCGCTGAGTTCATGGGGAAAGCGACTTAGCCAACTAGAATGAATTCCCAAACCTTGCAGGAGTTCTTTAGATGTTCCTTTTCCCTCTGCTAGGATTTGGCTAATCAGCCAGCGGGGGTTCATTGCTAGTTCTGGGTGCTGAAAGATGAGCTGTACCGGGCAATAGCCTTGTTTTGGCAGAGGCTTACCGTCGATTGTGACTCTACCCTCCGTTGGTTGAAGATACCCGGCTAGTAGCTTACCTATAGTCGTTTTGCCCTGACCGCTTGGACCTTGCAAGCCTACAATTTCACTTTTGTTGATTTCAATACTGAAATCACGCAAAATCCAAGGTTGATTGACTCGATAGCGAAAAGACAACTGTTCACCCTTCAGCATGAATACACCTCACAGGAGCGCCTCGCACGATATGAAACTGGGGCCGGGCTTTTTGGCAAGCGTCAGTCACCAAGGGACAGCGGTCAGCAAACAGACAACCATCAGGAAGCGCCTCTGGACTGGGTTGGGTGCCTTTAACCGGTATGAAACCATTTTGGGGCAGCGATCGCCACAGCGCTTGTGTGTAGGGATGACGCAGATTACCATCAGTAAAATCCTCTGCCGCCGCCACTTCCAATGTCGTGCCTGCGTAAAACACAGCTACTTTGTCTGCAACTCGCACAGCCGCTTCCAGGTCATGGGTGATAAGAATTATCGCTTTGCCCTCATTTGCCAGTTCGCGTAGATGGTTAAGTGTCTCAACAACTACATCTATATGTAAACCAGGAGTCGGTTCATCAGCAATCAACAGTTCAGCGCGTCCGACGGCTGCTGTAGCAACTAGTACTCGCCGAGCCATGCCACCTGAAAGTTGAAAGGGGTAAAGCTGTTTAACTGGCAGGGGAAGAGCATAGCGTTCAAAGGTTTGATTAACAACTCCTCTTGCTTCGGTAGCAGGCAATCCACTCAAACGGGCTGCCCGATGTACTTGCGAACCCACTCTCATTAGGGGGTCAAGATAACTGACTGACTGGGGAATCAAGGCAATTTCCTTGCCCCGCAACTTGGTCTGACGCTCTGGGGTCAGGAGTTCTCCTTTAAAAATTATCTTGCCTGTAACCAAGGAATTATAAGGCAAAATACCCAAAATGGCGTGAGCTAGCAGACTTTTACCAGAGCCACTAGAACCAACCACTGCCACCACTTCACCCGCACCAACCTCTAAATCCAAATCCATAATGACGGTCAGCCGTTTTTGGGTCAGACCCACATCGTACATGGTGAAAGTGACACTGAGGTTTTGAACTGATAGCATAGTATAATGTTACCCCTGACTTGTTTTTGGGTCGAACAAAGCAAGCAGGCTCTGACCCAAGATGTCGAAGCTTTTCACCGCGAGCAGCAACGCTATTCCTGGCATTACCGCCAGCCACCAGTAGCCAGTGGATAGGTATCGCATTGACTCCGACAGGATAATCCCGATTGCCGGAATCTCTGGCGGTAGACCCAAACCCAAAAAGGTAAGCCCAGCCTCGTGCAAAATTGCGTGGGGAAACAACAAAATCAACCCAACGAGGAACTGGGGCACTAGGTGGGGCAATATGTGATTGCGGGCAATCCACAGGGGCGAGTGTCCTAGTTTAGAAGAGAGTTGCACGTAATCAGAACTTTTAATCTGAAGCACTTCAGCCCGTAGCAGACGAGCCAAGTTCATCCAATGGGTGATAGTGATGGCGATGATTAACCCCTTGACTCCGCCCCCAACAGCAAAGGCAATTAGGATAACTAATACTAAGTGAGGCAGGCTGAAGAATACATCAATTATCCAGATGATAAAGGCATCAACTTTACCACCCAGTGTAGCTGAGAGCGTTCCCAGTACCAAGGCGATCACGGCGCTAAAGCTAGCGGTTAGCAGCCCCACCCATAGGCTCAAGCTCAAACCGTGGAGCGTACGGGTGAACATATCTCGTCCCAACCAGTCAGTGCCAAACGGGTGAGCAAGTGTTGGAGGTTGGTTGCGTTCTTGTAAGGAAATTTCCAAACCAGCTTTACCAATCAGTTGGGTGCCAAGCAGCAGGACGCTCAGAACGATCACGCACAGAGCAATAAGCATAAATGTTCGACTACGACGATTACTGAAGATGAGTGGTAGTTTGCGCCCTAAAGTTTGATGTGTTGAAATCGCAGTGGGAAGTTTCATGCTCTGGTACCTCCTATGCGGATGCGGGGATCAATCACTTGGTAGCTGAGGTCTGCCAAGGTATTGCCGATAAACACAAAGATGACGCTGAACAAAACAATACCCACCAGTAGCGGGACATCATTACGCAAACCTGCCTGTAAGGTCGCACTACCTAACCCAGGATAGCCAAAGACCTTCTCAATTAAGACAGTACCACCGAACAATTCGCTAAGAGATGCAAATTGCAAAGTCAGGGCTGGTAAAGCAATGTTGCGTAAACCGTGGTGCAAAATGACTCCAGTCGTTGTTTCTCCCTGAGCGTAAGCAAACAAGGCATAGTTACTATTGAGGACTTGGATCAGTTTTTCGCGGGTTTGCAAAGCAATATTTGCAACCCCAATAACGCTCAGAGCCAGAGCAGGTAGTAACAAATGGTATAGACGTTGCCAAAAAGTGACATCTTTAAGCAACACTCCTGGTGGAGTCGCACAACACATAGGAGTGACTTTTAAAGTGGCGGAGAAGGTAATAAGCAGCAGCAATGCAATCCAAAAGGTGGGAGCAGAGGACAAAGTGTAAGCATACAGCCGAATTGCTTGATCCAGCAGTGAAGTTTCTTTCGCTCCTGCTAAGGCACCTAAAGTGGCTCCTAAAATACCTGAACCCAACCACGCCAGTGCCATTAACCAGAGTGAGGCTTGAAAGCGCTCGGCAATGACATCAGAAACTGGCTGATTGTAAGTCATGGAAGTTCCAAGGTTGCCTTGAAGCAGTTGCCCTAGCCAGAGAAAAAATCGCATAATCAAAGGTTTGTCAAGCCCCCAACGCTGGATAATTAATTCTCTTTGTTCTGAACCGAGGCGAATTACGTCAGAACCAACATAAGCATTGATAGTGTCAACCGGAGATAAGCTAACTAGCACGAAAGTAAGGACAGCGACAGTTAGTAAGAGCAACAACAAATACAAGAATTTTTGCAGAATAAATCGAATCAAAAAGTGCATGATAAAGTTACCCAGAAGAGTAAAGGATGGGCTGTTATTGACAAATCCATTTCCAGTTAGGCAAGTTATGTAGAAGCGTTAGCGTGTAGTGGCGGGATTGTTCGGTAGTTTTACTAACGTCGAGACAGGTGCTGACAAGGTAAGTTTTATCAATATTAACTAGCCAGGCAGAGGCTGCATCGCCTTTTGTGGTTACTCCGGTTTGACCATCCCATTGCACCTGCTTCCAAAATTGGATTGCTTCTGTCTCTGTAGCGGATGCTGCTGCTCGGTCAAGCGCTCTATCAACCACTGAGTTGCTATAGTAACCGGGATTTTGGTATTTTCCTTGAGCCAAAGAGCTTTTGAAGAGAAAGGATAACTGCTGCGAGTCGTGGGTTTCCAGCGCGTAAAGGACAACATTGCTTTGCATCCGACGTTCAATCTCAGTCCAGCTCCTACCCTCAACATTTACCTTAATCCCAACAGGTTTGAGCATTTGGGCAACTGCTAAAGCCAGTCCCTGCCGGAAAGCGTCTTGGGCATTGTAAAGGAGAGTGAATTCTGCCTTGATCCCCTGTTTTTCTAAAATGCCGTCACCATTCGTATCCCGCCAACCATCCTCACTCAGGATTTGCTTGGCTTTGTTGATATCCCCGTCTTGAATGTCTGCTGTTGGCTCGTCCCAGGGAAGACCACTAGCAGGACTCATCGCTGGGGAACCGTAACCATTAAACAAGGTTTGAACCAAAGTTTGGCGGTCAATCGCATAATTGACTGCCTGACGAATCGCTCGGTTTGAGGTGACATCGTTGCCAATTGGGTAGCCATCAGGTGTCTTCCTCCCTGTACGGGGAGGATAGGGAAACATCAGCCCAGCGTGACCAAGGCTTTTAATGACATAGGTCTTCATGCCCTCCACTGGCTGTGAGGCTAGATGATTGGGAATTGCAGCCACCTGAACTTGACCTGCTCTAGCGGCGGCAAAAGCAGCATCCCCCTGAGTGAAGAGGAGGATAATACGCTTAATAACTGGTTTGTGCCCGTAGTAGTCAGGATTAGCTTCGATGATCACCTGCTCGCCCTGGTTCCATTGCACTAGTTTGTAAGGACCGGAACCGATTGGGTTGCGGGCGTAGTCTTTGTTATGGGCATACTTGGGTACAATACCCAAACTAGCAAGTTGATTGACAAAGGTAATATCGGGTCGTTTGAGGTGTAGTTCTACTTGATACTTACCTGTAGCAACAGCGCGATCCAAAATCTCCATATCCAGTCGCCCAAAACTGTCTTTCGTTGTATTGAACGTGTAAGCGACATCTTCTGCCAAGAGGGGCTGACCATCTGTGAACCGAACATCTTGGCGGATTTTCACTGTCCAGACCAAGCGATCGCTGCTGATGGTGTAGCTCTGGGCTAGGTCATTGACCAGTTCAAAATTTTCGTCGCGGCTAAGGAGTGTACTTTGAAACAGAGGAGGACCGGCGTAATGCCAACCCATTGTTGGGTCGAACCCTTTCTCATATATATGATATTCGTCCCACCCCAAGTCCACCATAATCTGCTCCTTGGACCCAGAGGTGGCGTTAAGCAGTGAGCGGTTTTGGGAAACCCGACTACAAGCAGCCGCTCCTACTAACAGCAGCACCACTAGTAAGCGAAGGAGATGGGACGTGCGCTGATAAGTTTTTCCGGATAGACATTGCCTACTACTGGAATAATTTTTGTACATTGCCCACTAAGAGTGTTACTAAATTCGATACTGTCTTGCGATTCATAGGACACACTCAATTTAGAAATTGATAGACACCGTTCCCAACACTGTCAAAGGTGCTCCAGGAATCAACGCAAAGCCGTTATCAACGTCGTAATATCTTGTGCTAAAGAGATTTTTGAAATTTAGCCCGAATCTATAGTTGTCTCGACGGTAGAAAAGAGCCGCGTCTGCTTTGAGGTAAGAGGGAATTTTGAAAGTATTGGGTAGTATCACCTCAGCATCTTCTGCATACGTTAGCCCCAAGCCAAATCCCAATCCTTGCAAATTTCCACTTTGCAACTCATAAGTCGTCCATAAACTGGCGCTATGATATGGAACACCAGGCAAGCGATCGCTAACTATCTCTGGATTAGTATCCTTTGTTACTTCTGTGTCCGTGTAAGCATAGCTAGCGATGATATTCCATCCTGGCAAAATTTCTCCGGCAATATCCAATTCAATCCCACGACTGCGTTGTTCGCCCGTTGCAACACTGAAAAAGTCTCGAAATTCCGGGTCAGGGTCAGCTGTTGGCACATTCTGTCTGGTAATCTGGTAAAACGCCAAGGTTGCTGAAACTCGGTTCTCGAAGAAATCTTGTTTAAGTCCAAACTCAAACTGGTCTCCGGTCTGCGGTTGTAATAATTCTTCCGTCCGGGTGATGTAACCAGTGTTGGGAGCGAAGGCTTGTGCATAGTTGAAATAAACAGAAGTAGAATTCGTTGGTTGGTAGACAATGCCCACGCGGGGAGAGATTTTTGTATCTGATCGGTCTGTCAACTCATTTGTTAGTCTATTTTCATTGAAGGAATAAACGGAGTCAAAGCGAATGCCACCTAGCACCTTGAGATTTGAGGCAAGCTCAACCAAGTCTTGTATGTAAATTCCGAGACTATCATTGCCAAATTCCGCAGAGTCCAACAGAGTGTAAGTTCCAGGTCTAGCACCATAAACAGGATTAAAGATATCGATGGAAGCCAAAGGCGCACTGCTCCGAGTATAGGGATAGGCAAATCGACTTAATTCCACACCAAACAAAAGATTGTGTCGCACGGAGCCTGTATTGAACTTGCCAATGACTTCGTTTTGCAGCGTGTAGAGTTGATTATTCTGCGGTCCCTTAACGGATTCACGCTTGAGCCTTCGCCGATCCGGTTCTAGCGCAGTGCTAGCCAATCGTTCCGAGCCAATATTGAGAGCGGCAACGAGTACGCTAAACCCCTGCCGAAATCTCCAATTATCACTAAAGCGATGTTCAAAGTCGTAATATCCCCAGTGTGTTGTTCCCGTAGTGGGTCCTAAGTCTGGTTCGCTAAGGTACCTGCTAATAGGCACTTGCAAAAACTCTCGCTCTGGTGGAAAGTTAGCACCAAAAATGTTATTAGAAATTTTGAAATACTCGTACTCTACTGTTAACGTTGTTCGCGGACTAACGCGCCAGGTAAAAGCTGGCGCAATGAAGTAGTCCTCGTTAAAGACAAAATCTCGAAAGCTGTTTGCGGATTCGTAGGAAGCATTCAAACGGTAGGTGAGAGAACCATTTGCGGTGAGAGGACCTCCTATATCGAATGCTGGACGAAAAAAATTATAGTTCCCGGCCGTGAAATTCAGTTGGTAAAATGGTTGATCTAAAGGCTTCTTTGTGACTGTGTTTACAACACCACCGAAGGCAAAATTCCCCCCATAGATTGCCGAAGCTGGCCCTTTAAGAACTTCTACCCGTTCGACATTCGCAAATCCGTGTGGATTGATAAAAGCCGAGTCTGGAAAACCATTGCGGAGTTGCTGGTAGCTTTCCCCGAAGCCCCGCACCCGGTATCCGGGCGCAAACGGAAAGCCAGGAAAGCGAGTCACACCGCTGATATTTTCAGTGAACTCTTCCACACGTGTCAGCCCGCGATCGCGAATCACGGCTTGTGGTACTACTTGTACAGATAAGGGTAGGTCGCGTTGCGGCACAGGTAGCTTAGTTCCGGTAGTTGACTCTTGAACCCGATACCCTTCCTCTTGCTCTCCCGTCACTACTAGCTCAATCGGTTCTTCACTAGCAGATGATGGTTTTGCAGGCTGTGTTTCACTACCAGGTAATGGTAAGCTTTCCTCGTCTGTGGGTAGGGGTGCCGTAGGAGGGGAAGGGCTAGGGGTGGGCTTCTCTGCTGAGGTTACAGCTGGTGTCACCGCGAAAACCAAACCTTCATCGCTGTCAAACAGCTCGACTTTTGGTAATCCGTCTTCACCTGTCAGTGTTACTTGGACAGTACCAGGATTCTGATTTGTGACTTGTAAGAGCTTAATTCCCGCAATAGGTTTTTCAGAGCGCAAAAAATTACCACTACTCAGTTTTAATTGAGCATTGCTGATCAGAGCAATCAGGGTATTACCTTCACTTTTAAATGAAGTTTGCAGCTTGTCAGATGTAACAGATGTTTCTAAAATGATTTCTAAACCACTTTGTGTTTGATTTAGCTTGACTCCTGTTACTTGAATAATCGGACTCGATTGCTCTTGCTGCGCTACCCACTCCTTAATATTGGTGTAAGGATGTTGGATGTTTTTAGCTTGGGGAATATCTTTAATAGTGACTAGTTCTGCTGTATGACTTGTTTTTGTAGTGTTAGCTTCTGCTAATACTTGCTGATTCAAAATCGCTACTATGACTGTAGCTAGCCCTAAATTCCTTAGTAGATACAGTTGGTTCATGAATTTCTCAACGTCCTCACACTAAAGTAGTTTGAACAGCGACGAACTTCCAACTACCAAAGATAGTTGGCAAATCTTAGTAGCTGTAATACTTTTTTTGCTATTAATTAAATATCATACTTTGTGCTAACAGTAATACTTTTTAATAAAAAATGGATAAATAGAAAATTGGCTGTAGACAAGTAGAAATAGGACTAAATTCAAAGCGTGGCTCTTAATTTTTTCTTAAATATCTCCTTATTAAAATGTTTGCCTTTTGTAGCAAAGATGTCAAATGACAAGTTGTCAAACTTGATGATAGTGAATAAAAGTACTTTTTTGAGTAAGTAGCCAAGAAAAAACAACCTGTGTGAAGGCAAATAAATACGTAGAATGTATCTATCGAGATAAATAAAATATCGGGGCACAGTGTAGTTTTTCCCTCTCCCCATCCGTTATCTCCTTGGCGAAGTGATGCCTACGTAGATGTTTACGATGGGCTACTCGGTGTCGCTTACTATACCTCTATTCAAAAGTCCTATTTCATCTTGTAATTTATTGTCATTAAAGCTAATTTTTTGAAAAGAATATATAGTGTGAAACCCTTGCTATTTCGTTGTTTCACGACTTAGCGAAAAAAGCCAGAGGAACGTATAAACAACCACACCCAACATCGCTAGTACAATCCTCTGCCATCGCACCTATGTCTTAGAAACAACTGGGTGTTTTTGAGTATTTTTAGCTTGTGATGGGCCGATAGCTTCTATCAGCATCTCCGAACCAGGAAAGTTATTTTTAATTGTTGTAATAATTTCTTTTACTTCAGACTCTTCAAAATAAAACAGCAACCCTTCGGCAATAAATAAAATCGGTGAAGCCGCGAACGGCTTAATTTCATCTATCCAGGAAAAGTCCAGAAGAGAATAAACCAAATATCGATGGCATTCTGTTTCAGTAAAGACTTTTCCCCAAAGTTGCTTAACTGGTTCTAAATCTAACTCAAACCACTTTACAAAACCATTATCTACGCGGAAGAATCTTGTACATAAACCTGCACCAAGATTTACAACTACTCCAGTAGGATTTTGTTTTAAAAAATTGCTAGTCTCTCGGTCTAAAATTTCTGTTCTAATAGTTAGCAATTCCAACTTGAGTTGATCAAATAGTTTTTGAAAATTGGGAAAAATCGGGATTTAACTGATCGATAATTTATTTAGATTTTTCGTCTCTAATAATCGCGTCATCTCTTTGAGTTTCCAAAAAGCTAGCGTAAAGTGGTATTAAAAGCGTTTGTGAAACTCCATTTAGTGTTTCCATAGGTGACTTTTTCTTAAAATGAATAAGTATTCAGGCATAATATATAACTTGAAGCCTATAACTTATGCCTACTGAAAGTAAACTTTCTCTTTTCATCATAAAATTTTAACCCATTATACAAATACCTTGCTATTAAAGACAAAGCAAAATTCTTTATAATTTATTTATTATTCTTTATAAGCTTTTATATGCACAGTTTGGAACGTTTCCATCTACCTGAAGTAGTAAATTATTTCACTTTGTTTGATATGTAGAAAAAACTTAAATTTTCGCTTATTCCTATAAAAAATTTAAGTAGAAGGCAGCTATGCTGAAGGCAGAAGGTTTATCCTATATAGTTTCTGGGCATAAGCATTTTACATTGAATTATGTCTACTTAACTTATCTATAGTTAAAAGTTTGGCTTTTTCTACGAACTTTTAAGTGATATAAGCTTGACCTCTTTAAAATAATTTGGATTATAATACCAACATTTTTTAAAATTTATATCCCCCTATAGGGCATATAAATCTACTATAAATCGCTATAAATTTGGTAGTTTAGAGTAGTAAAACCATAAATAATACCATTTCACATTTGAGAAATGCAATCAATTATATAAAGTAATACAAAAACATTTACAGTAATTTAGATTTAATCAAATCTCGCCTAAATATAATTAAAAAATGTTATTAATAGTTTAATAATTCATAGTAAAAATTAATTAAAAAATTAATTTTAACCCGAAAATATTTAGTGAAAAAGCCATAGAGAAAGATGTTGGGAAGGAATGCTTTGGCTGGGAAGTAAAAAAATACATTAATATTATTTAGTTTAGGACTTGTAAATTCCAAGACAAGTGATATGGTGTTATTATGACTTTAGCTAACAGCAAGCCAAACCTCATAATCAGGAAATAAATATGCCGATTCCAATTAAGAATGAAGCAATTTCCAACTTGCTGCAAAAAATCGACGCGAGGGATCGCCCAAATAAGTTTTTGGATTTTTTAAGTTTTTTTAGTTAAAAAACGTCAAGTAATATCTCAATATTAAGTTTTCAGGTAATGTTTACATTACTGCTATAAAGACGTTTTCAATACCATAAATCTAAAAAGTTCGACTTTTGAGTAATCAATACCTAGTGGCTAAATAAGAGTAATGCCTGACTGGATTACTTTTTTATAATAATCCAAATTTACATAATACAGCGCTTATATACTCTGTTCAGACAAAAATCAATTTAACTTGAAACTTTTCTCATAATGGAACTAGAAGAGCGGCAAATTTTGCTGGAGTCTTATCTGCAAACGCAGGTGGCTAAAATGCTAAAAATTTCTCCATCTCAAGTGGATCTTCAGCGACCTTTAAAGTGTTTAGAACTAGGCTCCTTGAGCATCATTGAGCTAAAAAGTTGCATTGAGGCTGACCTTGCAATCATTGTCTGTCTCGCTGACTTTTCACCAGATTCTAACCTCGCCCAGCTAGCAATGCACCTACTTAAACAGCAGAATAACATTGAAGTTAATTACCCAAAATTGTGTATTCATCACCTATTTGAGGCTCAGGTAGAGCGGACACCGGAAGCTGTTGCGGTCATCTTTGAAAACGTAGAGACAAAAGATATCGCGTTCTTGTCCTATCGAGAGTTGAATCAATACGCTAATCAACTAGCACACTATTTGCAAGGGCAGGGAGTAGGGCCAGAAACACTTGTTGGCATCTGCGTAGAGCGATCTCTAGAGATGATTGTCGGACTGTTGGGTATTCTCAAAGCGGGTGGAGTTTACATACCTCTAGATCCAACATATCCAAAGGAACGTTTGACTTTGATGTTGGAAGATGCCTGTGTACCAATATTGCTGACTCAAGCGCAGCTAGTGGCAAAAATCCCTACACATAAAGCTCAGGTAGTGTGTCTGGACTTAAATCGCGGCGTTATGGCACATGAGAGCCACGAAAACCCTGTCAGTGCAGTTAGTTCAGAAAACTTAGCTTATACGATCTATACTTCAGGCTCCACAGGTAAACCCAAGGGAGTAATGGTAACGCATAACAACTTAGTTTATTCAACTGTTGCTCGTACTTCCTATTACCAAGAACCCGTTAAAAACTTTTTGTTGGTTTCATCTTTTGCTTTTGATAGTTCAGTTGCAGTTATCTTCTGGACGCTCTGCTGTGGAGGAACTCTTATACTTCCTCAAGAGGGTTTACACAAAGACATCTTACAGTTAAAAAAGCTAATATCTCAATACCAAATAACCCATTGGTTAAGCGTTCCTTCTCTCTACAAAGCCTTACTAACTCATGGGTCGTCACAGCAGCTTGTTTCGCTGCGTACTGTCATTGTTGCCGGAGAGTCTTGTTCGAGAGAGTTAGCCGATCGCCATTATCAAATACTTCCACGGACAACTTTATTTAACGAATATGGGCCGACAGAGGCAACTGTTTGGAGTAGTGTATATCATTGTCAAAGCGATGAGTTGAGGAATTCAATTCCTATCGGTCGTGCGATCGCCAATACTCAAATTTATCTACTAGATGAGCAGTTAAATCCTGTGCCTGTTGGAGTACCGGGTGAACTATACATAGGTGGAGCAGGTGTAGCTAGAGGCTACCTGAAAAGACCAGACTTAACCGCCCAGAAGTTCATATCTGACCCCTTTGAGAATTCTAAATTTAATTGCCTCTATAAAACTGGAGATTTAGCGCAATATCTTCCAGATGGCAATATTGAGTTTTTAGGCCGCATCGACCAGCAAGTAAAGATACGCGGTTTTCGGATTGAAGTAGGGGAGATTGAAGCTATACTCGCACAACATCCCTACGTGCAAGAAGTGGTAGTTTTAGCTCAAAAGGATGTCTTTGGCGAACAACGTTTGGTGGCTTATTTAGTATCATCTGAGCTTAGTATCAGTGAATTGCGTCACTTTTTGAGCCAAAAATTACCTGAACACATGATGCCTTCAGCTTTTGTATTCCTTGAGACACTGCCTTTAACTCCCAACGGTAAGGTTGATCGCCTTGCATTGCCTGTTCCCGATTTTACGCGATCGCATTTGGCGAAAGCTTTCATAGCACCTCGTTCTGAGCCAGAGAAAGTATTAGCTGAAATTTGGGCAAAAGTTCTCGGTATTGAACGGGTTGGTATTCACGATAATTTCTTTGAGTTAGGAGGACACTCGCTACTAGCGACAGAATTGCTAATCCGGGTATATGATGCCTTCAGTGTGGAACTAACTTTGCAACGCCTATTGGAATTATCCACCGTTAGTAGTTTGGCAGCTTGGATTGAGCAAAATGCAGTTCAGCAGAAAATTGTCAGTACAGTATTTGCGATCGCTTCTCATGAAAACCAACGATATCAACCTTTCCCACTCACTGATGTTCAACAAGCTTACTGGCTAGGTCGCAGTCAGATGTTTGAATTGGGCAACGTAGCAGCTCACTTTTATTTAGAGACAGAATGCATTGATTTAGACTTGGAACGCTACAACAAAGCTTGGCAGCAATTAATCGAACGTCATGAAATGCTGCGAGCGATCGTCCTAGCTTCTGGAGAACAGAAGATATTGGCTTCTGTGCCATCTTATCAAATTCAAGTGTTGGATCTGCGTAGGGAACTTCCAGAGGTAGTTGCTTCTAATTTAGAAACTATTCGCCAAAAGATGTCGCATCAACTATTTGCAACTGACACTTGGCCCTTGTTTGAAATTCGCGCTTCTGTTTTAGACAATCGGCGCATTCGACTGCACATCAGCTTTGATTTGTTGATTGGCGATTACTGGAGTTTTCAAATTCTTGGCAAAGAACTTTCTGAACTTTATCAAAATCTCGATACTTCCTTGCCTCCACTATCTGTATCATTTCGAGATTACGTTTATACTTGTCTGGCGCTGCAAAATTCCTTGCAGTATCAACGTTCCAAAGAGTATTGGCTCAACAGATTACCATCTTTACCACCCGCACCCGAATTACCTCTACAGAAACATTCCAGTGCGATCACTCATCCTCGGTTTGTACGCCAGAGTGCAAAGTTAGAACCAAAAATTTGGCAACAACTTAAAACCCGCGCTTCTCAAATGGGCTTAACTCCTTCAGGAGTGCTTTTAGCAGCCTTTGCTGAAATTTTAACTATTTGGAGTAAAAATCCTCGGTTTACAATTAATCTTACTTTATTTAATCGTCTACCACTGCATCTGCAAATCAACGAAATTGTTGGCGACTTCACTACATTAAGCTTACTGACTGTAGACAACTCTAACCCTAATTCGTTTGAAATTCGCGCCCAGCGAATACAACAGCAACTTTGGTCAGATTTAGACCATCGCTACTTTGATGGAGTTCAAGTATTGCGGGAATTAACACGCACCCAAAGATGGGAATCAAAAGCGTTAATGCCAGTTGTATTTACCAGTACACTGTCTCTACCAACAACCAGTACAGATGTTGATCCATTAGCAATATTTGGAAAGGTAGTTCACAGCATCACCCAGACACCCCAAGTTTGGCTAGATCATCAAGTTTATGAGGAAGCTGGAACTTTAATGTTTAATTGGGATGCTGTTGAAAAAATCTTCCCAGATGGCCTTCTCGATGATATGTTTGCAGCTTACTGCAATCTTTTGCAGCGTTTGGCAACTGATGAGTTAGCGTGGGTAGAAACCAGAAAGCAACTGTTACCAAATGCCCAAATTGAGCTTTTTGAATCTATCAACGCTACAACAACATCCATATCAAATCAACTGCTACACAGCTTATTTGAAACTCAGGTTAAACAGCGTCCCCATCATTTAGCTATTGTTGCACCCAATCTCACTTTCACCTATCAAGAGTTATTTGCATACTCGAATGCACTAGGTCATCGTTTACGACAATTAGGCGTACAACCTAATACTTTGGTAGCCATTGTCATGGAAAAAGGATGGGAGCAAGTAGTAGCTGTTTTAAGCATTTTAGCTTCTGGTGCTGCCTACGTACCCATCGAGCCAGCATTACCGAATGAGCGGTTGACGCATTTATTAGAACAAGCAGAAGTAAGCTTAGTTTTAACCCAATTTAAACTGAATCAAACTTTAGAATGGCCTGCCTTTGTACAAAGAATTTGTGTAGACATTGAAGAACCACTATCTGAAAATCACCAGCCTTTGCATCCGGTACAGCAAAGCGAAGACTTAGCCTATGTTATTTACACTTCTGGCTCTACGGGTTTGCCCAAAGGGGTAATGATAGACCATCGCGGTGCAGTTAATACTATCCTGGATATTAATCAACGCTTTGGTGTTAATCCATGCGATCGCATCTTGGCGCTTTCTTCTCTCAGTTTTGACTTGTCAGTTTACGACATTTTCGGCACTTTAGCTGCTGGGGCAACAATTGTCATTCCTAAAACAGATGCTTCTAAAGATCCCTCAATCTGGTGGAATTTGATTGAAAAAGAACGAGTGACAATTTGGAATTCAGTACCCGCCTTAATGCAGATGTTGGTGGAATATGCTTCAAGACGTGTCTCAGTTTTAGATTGTTTGCGCTTAGTTTTACTCAGTGGGGATTGGGTGCCATTAACTTTACCCGCTCAAATTAAAGCTATAGCTAAAAACGTTCAAGTTATTAGTTTAGGAGGTGCTACCGAAGCATCAATTTGGTCAATTCTCTACCCCATAGAAAATGTAGATCCGTCTTGGAAAAATATCCCTTACGGGCGGCCAATGCTTAACCAACAATTCTACGTACTTAACGAATCTTTAGAACTTTGCCCTGTGTGGATACCAGGACAATTATACATCGGAGGAATTGGTTTAGCTAAAGGCTATTGGCGGGATGAAGAAAAGACTGCTACTAGCTTCATCACTCATCCAGTAACTAAAAGAAAGCTTTACCGTACTGGAGACCTCGGTTACTACTTACCAAATGGCGATATTTCATTCATTGGGCGAGAAGATTATCAGGTAAAAATTGGTGGATATCGCATTGAATTAAAAGAAATTGAAGCTGCTTTGATGCAACATCCGGCGATACATCAAGTTGTTGTCGCGGCAGTTGGCGAACAACAAAATAAGCAACTAGTGGCTTATGTGCTTCCAGATCGAGAACAAGAATCCACACTTTTTGAAATGGAAGATACAAATTTTTCACAGATACAACAAGTCTGGAAATCTCTGGTAAATTCAGGTTATCAACAAGCGGAAAAAGAGCCAGAAGGAGTAAATATCCAAAAATTATCAGTTCTTTTGCAAGCTATAGAGCGTTTGAGTACTGCCTATATGCGTTTTACCTTAACCAGTTTGGGCGTTTATATCCATCCCCAAGAAAAGCATTCCCTAGATAGTTTAATAAATCAATTCCAGATTCAACCTCACTACCGAAAACTATTAGGGCAGTGGTTATGCGTCCTGGAAAAAGAAGGGCTATTGCAGAGAGAAGAACGAGATACTTTCGTCAACCATATTTCTTTAGAAACAGATTCTTTAAATATTATTTGGAATCAGGTCAAACAATATGCTGATTCGATCCCTCAAGGGCAAAATTTTGTGAATTATCTCAAGCGCTATCTTGATAATAATTTGGGGCTACTAAAAGGACAAATAGACCCGCTAGATTTATTATTTCCTGAAGGTGGTTTAGATACAGTAGAAAGTTTGTATCAATCCTTTCCTACTGCTGCTTATTTCAATAGCCTTGCCAGGGAAGTAATGAAATCTTTGGTAAAAACATGGCCTTTAAAAAAGCCATTAAGAATTTTGGAAATTGGAGCAGGTATAGGTGGCACAACCGCATCGTTGTTGTCAGTTTTACCAGGCGATCGCACCGTTTACACTTATACTGATATTTCTGCATTTTTCAGTAATTTAGCTAAGGAAAAATTCAGAGAATATTCCTTTGTTGAATACAAGCGATTAGATATTGATCAAAATCCCCAAGAACAAGGCTATCAATTGCAAAGTTTTGATGTAATTGTAGCTGCCAATGTTTTGCACGTTGCTCGCAACTTAAAAACAACTTTATCCTATGTTCGCTCTCTTTTAGCTCCTCAAGGTTTCCTTTTATTGATTGAGTTAACAGAGTATAGTTGTTCAGCCATGACTACTATGGGTTTTGTCAAAGGCTTTAACAGTTATGAAGATGAAAGAACCCAAGAAAACTTACCTACTTTATCAGTAAAGCAATGGCAAAGTATTTTACAATTGAACGCCTTTGAAGACTTTGTTGCTTTCCCACAATCCGGTTCCCCTTATGATTTGTTTGGACAACATTTAATAATTGCTAAACAACCTTTTACTAAAAAGCAATTTAAGCAAGATGAATTGCGGAATTTTCTTAAGAAAAAGCTACCTGAGTATATGGTTCCTTCTGCCTATATATCTCTTGAAACTTTACCCCTAAACTCTAACGGAAAGATAGATAGGCAAGCTCTTAATAAACTCAGTCCAATCAAATTAAATCCAAACAAACCTTTGGTAGCCCCCAAAAATACACTAGAGCAAATAATTGCTAGTATTTGGACTCAAATACTTAACTTAGAAGGTGCTGTAGATATTCACTTTAACTTTTTCGAGTTGGGCGGAAATTCTTTAAAGGCAATTCAAGTTTATACCAAATTGCAAGAAAAACTGGGAACGCAATTTCCAGTAGTCACAATGTTTGAACATCCGACAATCAGTGCTTTAGCACAAGCTTTAAGCCAAAAAGAAACAAAAAATATTGTTTTTAATGAAGGTTATGACCGAGGGCAAAAGCGAAAAGAAGCCGCTTTACAAAAACAACGAAGTGGCAATAAGAAGTTGAATAGTATTTAGCGTAACCTTTAGAAAAACTCTGCGTACCTGTGCGCTAATCTTTGCATACCTGTACGTTAAACAAGTGCAGCTTCACAAAGAGTTTTAAACGCAAAGGATCGTAGAGGTTCACGCAGAGGAACGCGGAGGTTTAAGGAAAGCTTTGTGTTTATTGGAGGAAAGCCATGATGAATCAAGAAGAAATGGATTTGACCGGAATAGCTATTATTGGGATGGCAGGCCGTTTTCCTAAAGCTAAAGATATTGAAACATTTTGGCATAATCTAAAAAATGGCATTGAATCAATTTCGGTTTTTTCTTCTGAGGAAATGGAGGAAAATATAGACCCCGCCATTGTAAAAAATCCTCAATTTGTTAAAGCAGGATATGTCTTAGAAGATGTAGATTTATTCGATGCTCAATTCTTTAGGATGACTCCTAAAGAAGCTGAAATTATAGATCCCCAACAGCGAATATTTTTGGAGTGTGCTTGGGAGGCTTTGGAAAATGCTGGCTATACTCCTGAAAATTATCAAAGAGCAATCGGTGTTTATGCTGGTTCAGGAATTAACACTTATTCACTATTAAACTTGGGATCGCAATGGAAACTAGGAAAACCTTCAGAATTTGTTGAAGTTTTGATTGGTAACGATAAAGATTATCTAGCTACCCGTGTTTCTTACAAATTAAACCTTAACGGGCCTAGTATTTGCGTTCAAACTGCCTGTTCTACTTCATTAGTTGCTGTAAACTTGGCTTGTCAAAGCTTATTAGATTATCAATGCGATATGGCTTTGGCTGGTGGAGTTTCGATTAAAGTTCCGCAAAAACTCGGTTATCTTTATCAAGAAGGAGGAGCTGTTTCCCCAGACGGACATTGCCGCGCATTTGATGCTAAAGCACAAGGAACTGTTGGCGGTAATGGATTGGGAATTGTCGTTTTGAAGCGATTGGAAGATGCTCTTGCAGATGGTGATTGCATTCATGCAGTAATCAAAGGTTCTGCTATCAATAATGACGGTTCTTCTAAAGTTGGATACACAGCACCCAGCGTTGACGGACAGGCAAAAGCGATCGCAGAAGCTTTGTCTGTAGCAGGAATAGAACCCGAAACTATTAGCTATGTTGAAGCTCATGGAACCGGAACTCCTTTAGGAGATCCAATTGAAATTGCTGCTCTTTCTAAAGTTTTTCCTACTAATGCTAATCAGAAACCATACTGTGCTATCGGTTCTGTCAAAACTAATATCGGACATTTAGATGCAGCTGCTGGTATCGCTGGTTTAATTAAAACTGTTTTATCTCTCAAACACAAATTACTACCACCTAGCCTGCATTTCCAGAAGCCAAATCCTCAAATAGATTTCGCAAATAGCCCATTTTACGTCAACACTTCTCTATCTGAATGGAAGGCAAACGGTACTCCCCGTCGTGCAGGTATTAGTTCTTTTGGCTTTGGGGGAACTAACACGCATATAGTTTTAGAGGAAGCGCCCTCTTTAAGAGAGCAGGGGAGCAGGGGAGCAGGAGAGCAGGGGAGAAAATCTCAGTTGTTGCTACTTTCAGCTAAAACTGATTCGGCTTTAGAAACTGCTACTAAGAATTTGGCTCAACATCTTAGACAGCATCCTGATATCAATCTTGCCGATGTAGCTTACACATTACAAGTGGGGCGCAGCGTTTTCAATTATCGCCGGATGTTGGTGTGCCAAAACGTTGAATATGCCGTAAATGCATTGGAAAATTTAAATTTGCAGCAATCCCATCACTTGCAAAAGCCAAGCGAAAGACCAATTGTATTTATGCTTCCTGGTCAAGGAACACAATATGTAAATATGGCGCGGGAACTCTACGAAACTGAGCCAATTTTTCGAGAGGAAATCGATCGCTGCTGTCAACTGCTACAACCTCATCTGAATTTAGATTTGCGACAAGTGCTGTATCCAAATGAATCAAATATGGATAAGGCAACGCAGCAACTAAAACAGACGGCAATTGCACAACCAGCATTATTTGTCATTGAATACGCTTTAGCTAAATTGTGGATGTCGTGGGGAGTGCAACCTCAAGCTGCGATCGGTCACAGCATTGGAGAATATGTAGCTGCTTGTCTCGCTGGTGTCTTTTGTTTAGAAGATGCCTTGGCATTGGTAGCAGCTAGAGGAAAAATGATGCAGCAATTGCCTCCTGGTTTGATGCTTTCTGTTTCCTTGTCAGCAGCAGAAGTGCAACCTTTCTTAAAAGAAGGAATTTCCTTAGCAGCAATAAACGCACCATCTCGATGTGTTGTTTCTGGTGCAGTAGAAGCGATCGCCCAATTAGAAGATGAGTTGGCAACGAGAAGTTTGGAATTCAGCCGCTTGCATACTTCCCATGCTTTTCATTCTTCTATGATGGATTTTATTTTAGATCCATTCACCGAACTGGTAAAAAAAGTTAAGCTGAACCCTCCTCAAATTCCCTTTTTATCCAATCTTACAGGCACTTGGATATTAGCAACAGAAGCAGCAAGCCCCAGCTATTGGGCGAAACATTTGCGCTGCACAGTCCAGTTTTCTTCTGGAATACAAGAGTTGTTAAAAGACCCGAAACAAATTTTATTAGAACTTGGCCCTGGGCGAACATTAAGCAGTTTAACAAAACAGCATTTCAAACAAGAACCCAGCCAAATTGTGCTTTCTTCGTTGCGACATCCTCAAGAAGAACAGTCAGATATAGAATTTATATTAAATACATTAGGCAGACTCTGGCTTGAGGGTAAGCTAATAGATTGGTCGAAATTTTATGCTAACGAAAAACGTCATCGCCTACCCTTACCAACTTACCCATTTGAACGTCAGCGTTATTGGATTGAACCGAAAAAATTATCTGAAGCTGAAACTAATCGCTCAGTATCATTAAGCAAAAAGCCTGACATCGCCGACTGGTTTTACATTCCATCGTGGAAACGTTCCATTGCACCTCTATTTCAACCGGGAGAATTAGAAAGCGTAAAACGTTGTTGGTTAATGTTTGTGGATGAATGCGGTTTGGGAGAGCAAATCGCCCAACTTTTGGCGCAAGAAAAGCAGACTGTCATTAAAGTGATGATTGGGGAGGAGTTTCGCAAAGTTGACGATGGTGTGTATATTATCAATCCGCGATCGCGCCAAGACTACGATAGCTTACTAAAAGAACTTTGTACCTTAAAAAAAATTCCCCAAATAGTTACCCACCTATGGAGTATTCAACCACATCAGCAGAAACAATCTAAAATTGAATTTTTTGAAAGCTCTCAGGAACTTGGTTTTTACAGCCTACTTTATTTTGTACAAGCATTTAAAGATAGAAATCTTACCGATTCTTTGCAAATCCAAGTCGTATCGGCGAATATGCAAGGAGTGACAGAAGAAGAAGTACTTTCTCCAGAAAAGGCGACTTTATTAGGCCCGTGTAAAGTTATTCCTCAAGAATATACCAATATAACTTGCCGCAGCATTGATATTGTGCTTCCTGAAATCAAAACTTCCCAGGAAAATAAGCTAGTCAAGCAACTTATAGCCGAATTTACAGCAGCGCAGTCTGACTTAGTTGTTGCTTACCGGGGAAATCATCGATGGGTGCAAATTTTTGAACCAATCCGACTGGATGATACTGGGAGCAAAACAAGGCTGCGCCAAGATGGAGTATATCTCATCACAGGTGGGCTAGGAGGTCTTGGTTTGGTACTTGCTGAACATCTAGCAAAAACCGTGCAAGCCAAACTAATATTAGTTGGGCGATCGCCTTTTCCCAAAAAAGACGAGTGGAAAAAATGGCTGGAAACTCACCATTCTCAGGATGAAATCAGCCGCAAGATTCAGAAATTGCAAGCACTTGAAAAATTAGGTGCCGAAGTTTTGGTGAAGAACGCAGATGTGGGCGATCGCAGCCAAATGCAAGCAGTCATTACCCAGACATACGAACAATTTGGTTTGCTTCATGGAGTCATCCATGCCGCAGGCATTGTCAGAGAAAAGTCATTTCGCTCTATCCAAGAAACAGATAAAACCGAGTGTGAACAACAGTTTCAAGCGAAGGGACGCGGATTAATAGTATTAGAACAAGAATTGCAAGGAAGAGAACTTGATTTTTGTCTGTTGGTATCTTCCGTATCATCTGTTTTAGGAGGATTAGGTTGTATAGCCTACTCTGCCGCCAACATATTCGTTGATGCTTTTGCTTATAAGTGTAATCAAACCCACTCTTTCCCTTGGTTGAATGTAAATTGGGACAACTGGCGATTTAAAGAAGAAAAACCAACAACTATAGGTTTAGGGGCAGGTATGGTTGAATTAACCATGACACTTGCAGAAGGGGTGGAAGTTTTACAACGTATTTTAGCCATAAATGCACCGGCTCAAATTGTCATTTCTACAGGAGATTTAAAAGCTAGAATTGACCAATGGATTAACTTTAAACCTTTACAAGAAGTCAAAGATTCCCAAGAATTAAATTCATCGTCGAGTCACCCCAGACCGAGTTTATCAAATTCCTACATTGCTCCGAGAAATGAGGTTGAAGAAACTGTTACTGAGATTTGGGAAAAATTGCTCGGTATAAGAAAAATAGGCATATACGACAACTTTTTTGAACTAGGGGGAGACTCTTTGCTTGCCTTGCCGTTAGTTTCTAGGTTGCGTGATACCTTCCAGGTAGAACTACCTCTTCGTACTCTTTTTAAAGCAACTAATATTGCAGATTTGTCACAGGTCATTATTACTAACGAACCAAAGCCAGGACAAACCGAAAAGGTTGCTAAAGCTTTAAAAAGGCTCAAGAATATGTCTGCTCAAGACATCAAACAGACGCTTCAGGAAAAGAAAAGGGGAGCTAGAGTTTAATGAATATCAAAAGCTTTGCAGACGGAAATGAACTTTCTACTGAAGAGCGTGAGCTTCTCGCATATTTACTTGCAGAAGAAGGAATAGAACTTTCGCAAACCCAATCACTTACTCCCATAATATCTGCTCCAGAAAAACGGCATCAACCTTTCCCACTTACTAACATTCAACAAGCTTATTGGATCGGTCGCAGCGAAACGCTGGAATTGGGCAATGTAGCAGCTCATGCTTACTGGGAAGTTGAAAGCGCTGATTTAGATTTAGAAAGATATGAAAAAGCTTGGCAGCGGTTAATCGAACGTCACGAAATGCTGCGAACGATTGTCTTATCTTCTGGAGAACAGCAAATTCTGGACTTTGTACCACCTTATCAAATTCAAGTGTTGGATCTGTGCAAAGAAAGTCCAGAGGTAGCAGCTTCGCGATTGTCAGCGGCTCGTCAGGAAATGTCTCATCAAATACTGCCAACTGATTGCTGGCCTTTATTTGACATTCGTGTTTCTATATTAAATGAGCGGTGTATTCGTCAACATATCAGCTTCGACTTGTTAATTGGCGATGACTGGAGTCTGCAAGTTTTATTACAAGAACTTTGGGAATTCTACCAAGATGCCGATGCTCCTCTAGGTGCGATCGCGGTATCGTTCCGAGATTATGTTGTCGCTTGTGTCGCACTGCAAGGTTCTTGTGAGTATGAGCGATCGCGGAATTATTGGCTGAGGCGAATTCCTACCCTTCCACCCGCACCCGAATTACCTTTGGCTAAACATCCCAGCTTGGTACATTCCCCTCGGTTCGTGCGTCGGAGTGCAACCCTACAACCAGAAATCTGGCAACAACTGAAAACACGAGCCAATCAGGTCGGTTTAACGCCATCAGGAGTTCTATTAGCTGCCTTTGCCGAAGTTCTGAATGTCTGGAGCAAATTTCCTCAGTTTACCATCAACCTAACGCTATTTAATCGCCTACCCCTGCATCCTGAAGTCAACAAAATTGTTGGTGATTTCACGACATTAAGCTTACTTGCTGTAGACAACTCAACTTTAGACTCCTTTGTAACCCATGCTCGAAACATACAAGAGCAACTTTGGTCAGATTTAGATCATCGCTATTTTGACGGAGTGCAGGTGTTGCGAGAATTGGCTTGCATTCAAGATAAGGAATCAAAAGCTTTGATGCCAGTCGTATTTACCAGCACCCTTACCTTAACAGAAGCTGGACAGAATACTGACCCATTTGCCCCATTTGGCTCGGTAGTTTACAGCATCACCCAAACACCTCAAGTTTGGCTAGATCATCAAGTTTATGAGGAAGAAGAGACTTTAGTTTGTAACTGGGATGCTGTCGAGGAACTTTTTCCTGGTGGGCTTCTAGATGATATGTTTGAAGCTTACTATGGTTTTCTGTTTCGTTTGGCTAATGATGAATCAGCTTGGTTGGAAACTAGACGGCAACTGTTGCCAAATAGTCAACTAGAGCTTTTCGCTGCCATCAACGCTACAACAGCACCAGCACCAAATTCGCTGCTGCACACTTTATTTGAGTCTCAGGTAAAACAGCATCCCCATCATGCCGCCATTATTGCACTAAACCGCACCTTAACTTACCAAGAGTTGCATAGCCTTTCACAAGCATTAGGACATCGACTGCGGCATTTGGGTGCAAAGCCAAACACTTTGGTGGCTGTAGTTATGGAGAAAGGATGGGAGCAGGTGGTAGCTGTTTTGGGCATCTTAGTTGCTGGTGCGGCTTACATACCAATCGATCCCGGACTGCCGATTCAACGGCGATCGCATCTGCTAGAACAGGCAGAAGTACAACTAATTCTTACCCAATCAAAACTCAATCAAACCTTAGAGTGGCCTGCGGGAGTCTGCTGCATTTGTGTGGATACAGAAGAATTGGTATTGCAAAAGAACGATCTAGCTTTGCATCCAGTGCAGCAAAGCGAAGATTTAGCCTATGTTATCTACACTTCTGGTTCTACCGGGATGCCTAAAGGAGTAATGATAGACCATCGCGGAGCAGTTAACACCATCCTCGATATCAATAAACGTTTTGATGTTAACTCATCTGACCGAGTATTCGCGCTTTCTTCTCTCAGTTTTGACTTGTCAGTTTACGACATTTTCGGCACTTTAGCTGCTGGGGCAACAATTGTCATTCCCCAAGCAAATGCCGCTAAAGATCCATCTTATTGGTTGGATGCGATCGCACATCAGCAAATTACTGTTTGGAACTCAGTACCAGCCCAAATGCAGATGTTAGTAGAATATGCCTATGGGCGCTCAGAATTTTCGTTGGCCTCTTTACGTCTGGTACTTCTGAGTGGAGACTGGCTGCCACTTACTTTACCTTCTCGAATTAAAGCTATGGCTAAAAACGCTCAAGTTATTAGTCTAGGAGGTGCTACCGAAGCCTCGGTTTGGTCAATTCTTTACCCGATTGAAACTATTGACTCAACCTGGAAAAGCATCCCCTACGGTTGTCCGATGACTAACCAGCAATTTTACATCCTTAATGAAGCACTAGAACCTTGTCCTGTATGGGTTCCCGGACAGCTATATATCGGGGGAATTGGTTTAGCAAAAGGTTACTGGCGGGATGAACAAAAGACTGCTAGTAGCTTTATCACTCATCCCGTTACTGGTAGTCGCTTGTACCGTACAGGGGATTTAGGTTGCTATTTACCAAATGGTCAGATTGAGTTTTTAGGACGGGAAGATTACCAGGTTAAAGTCGGCGGCTACCGTATTGAGTTAGGAGAAATTGAGGCGGCTTTGGTGCAGCATCCGGCTGTGCATCAAGCTGTCGTTACGGTATTTCAACAGCAAAGCAATAAGGGTTTGGTGGCGTATGTAGTCCCCGTGGAAAAGCCAGCCCCTAACGTTGACGAACTGCGCGACTTCTTGAGCGAGAAGTTGCCTGAGTACATGATTCCTTTTACATTCATGGTATTGGATGCCCTGCCACTAACATCTAACGGCAAGGTGGATCGGCGGGCATTACCAGCACCTGAGCAAGTTAAGGGCGAATTTGAGTTAGAAATTCCTATCACATTAGGGCGTAGCCGCACTGAATATGCGGCACCTCGCACTCCCATAGAGAAGATACTAACGGAAATTTGGGCTGAGGTGCTTGCTGTCAAACCTATAGGCATTTACGACAACTTCTTTGCTTTGGGTGGAAATTCAATTTTAATTATGCAGGCGATCGCTCTTGCCAAGCAAGCAGGTATTCAACTAACACCCAGACAGATGTTTGGGCATCCAACCATTGTTGAGGTAGCAGCAGTAGCTAGCACGGCGACGGCAATCTGCACCGAACAGGAACCTGTAACGGGTTTGGTTCCCCTCACTCCCATCCAGCACTTTTTATTGGAGCTGGATTTACCAAACTCTTATCCTTGGAACTTGACATGGCTGCTGGAGGTGCGGCAAAAAGTAGATGTCTCTCTGCTGGAAGCTGCTTTCCAACATTTACTGCTGTACCACGATGCTCTCCGCTTGCGCTTTGAACGAAATATTTCTGGCTGGGAGCAGTATAACGCCAGTCCTGGGAGAGCGATCGCTTTTGAGCGAATTAATTTATCGCACATATCAACGATCAATCGCCAACAAGCAATCGATGCAACGGCAGCAGAGTTACTGGCTAGCTTCGACTTGTCCCAAGAACCACTGATAGGGGTTGTTCTCTTTGAACTCGATTCCCAAAAGTCAGACCTTTTATTAATAGTTGCCCATCACCTAGTAATTGACGCGGTTTCGATGCGATTTTTGGTAGAGGATCTCCAAACGGTCTATCAACAGCTTAGTTGCGGTAAACCTATTCAGCTTCCCCCTAAAAGTACTTCTTTCCAGCAATGGTCTAAACAACTGACCGAATATGCCCAGTCAGATAAGATTCAGCAAGAGTTGTCCTACTGGCTAGAAACTCTTCCCGAACAAGCAAACCCTTTGCCAGTGGACTATCCTCAAGGCATTAACACTGAGTATTCTAGGCACACTGTTTCCAGGTTTCTCAATGAAAAAGAAACTCATGTGTTGCTGCGGGAGTTTCCTATTTATGACACTCAAGCTCAAGAGGTGTTGTTGGCTAGCTTATTATGTGCCATGTCCAGGTGGACAGGCGAAAGTTCTCTGTTGCTCAACTTCTTAGGTCACGGGCGCGAGGAAATTTTAGAATATGTAGATGTATCTCGCACTGTGGGATGGTTTACCAGCATCTATCCTGTGTTTTTAGATATGGGCAATGAAGATACTTTAGAAGATATATTGCGAATGGTCAAACACCAAATTCAATGCATTCCCAACCGAGGTATTGGCTATGGTATTGTTCGTTATCTTACTTCAGATATTCAAGTTGCCCAAAAATTAAGGTCTTTACCTCAACCCGAAGTTGCTTTCAACTACTTTGGTCAAGTAGATTTTTCTCAAGCTTCTTTATTTCAATTTGCCCCAGAATCTCCCGGAACAATTAAGCAGAAACAAGGAAATCGGCCGCATTTACTAGATGTCATCGGGGTAATATCTGAGGACAGACTGGAAATGAATTTCATCTATAGCGAGAATATTCATCGACAGTCCACTATTGAGAGCCTAGCCGAATACTTCATGGAGACAGTGCGATTGCTCATTTCATCAATCGTTCGGTTGTAGCATTTGGTGACGCCCATTTCAAAGTATTAGCAGTCTTAGAGCCATCTTTACGGATAGTTGCCACACATCGCAAGAGAGAAATTTGATGAGTAAAGCGAAGCTACTAACTGGTATGAAGGGATTTACACTTATCTGGTTTGGTCAGGTGATTTCACAGTTGGGTACTGCTATGACCCGCTTTACTCTTACCATCTGGACATACACAATCACCCAACAAGTCACAGCTACAGCTTTAGTGTTGTTCTGTTCATTTATGCCATCTATACTACTCAGCCCTATTGCTGGCGCGCTCGTGGATCGCTGCCATCGAAAACTAATTTTATTTATCAGCGACTTAGGCGCAGGTTTGGGAACAATTTGTTTATTGATACTTTATGCTACTAACACTTTAGAAGTTAAACATTTATATCTAACCACAGCTATTACTTCAATATTTGAATCTTTTCAATTTCCTGCCTATTATGCTGCTGTCAGCTTAATGCTATCAAAAGCGCAATACAGTCGAGCTAGCGGTATGCTCTCACTTTGGGAGTCTATTTCGGGTGTTTTTGCTCCTTTGTTGGCAGGCTTTTTGTTTGCAGTAATTGGCATTAAAGGTATTATGACCATTGATATATTTACTTTTCTAATAGCAATAAGTGCATTGCTTTTCATCCATATTCCGCAGCCAGAAAAAACAGGTGTTGAAAAAGTGAGCAGCGTTAGTTTATGGCAAGATTCTATTTACGGATTTCGCTACATTTTTAAGCGTCCCAGCTTTAGCGGACTTGTACTTATTTTCTTCACTATCAATGTTACTTTCGGCTTTTATATGGCTCTGTTTGCACCCATGATTTTGGCTCGTACAAACAACAATCAACTCATTTTTGGAAGTGTATGTTCAGCTTTTGGTATTGGGGGAATAGCTGGCGGTTTGTTGATGGGCTATTGGGGTGGCCCGAGGCGTAAAATACACGGGGTTTTGCTTGGGATAGCATTTACTAGTTTACTGGGTACAATGCTGATGGGACTGGGACAAAACCTTCCTGTTTGGGCTACAGCCGCTTTTTTTACTAAGTTCTTTCCCCCGATTATATATGGCTGTAATCAAGCTATCTGGCAAGCCAAGGTATCACCCGATTTGCAAGGGCGTGTTTTTGGCGTGCAACGGCAGATAGGAGAAATTACTATGCCTTTAGCCATAATTATTGCAGGGCCACTAACTGACTACATTTTTGAGCCAGCAATGCAGCCAGGAGGTAGCATTGTACTTATATTCGGCGGAATCATAGGTATTGGCCCTGGTGCTGGAATGGGTTTAGTCCTTTTTATTCTTGGTTTATTAGGTATATTAATTGGACTAAGTGGTTATCTCTTCAAAATCATCAAAAATGCAGAGGACATATTGCCCGATCACAACATTATGTGACATTCAATACTGCCCCCCAGCTTATTTAGAAATTGATTGACAGCGTTCCTAAAACTGTAAAAGGTGCTCCAGGAATTAAGGCAAAGCCATTATCAACGTCGTAATACCTTGTGCTAAAGAGATTTTTGAAATTTAACCCGAATCTATAGTTGTCTCGACGGTAGAAAAGAGCCGCGTCTGCTTTGAGGTAAGAGGGAATTTTGATATGTAAGAATACCGGAACTCGACAGAAACTCGACAGGAACTCAACGGGAACTGTGACGAATGTTACTGGTTAATATTAGTTACGCTGAAACCATCTTTCTCATTTCCGCACAATCGGTTACTGTCAATTAATTGTGACAAGGCATTCCTCAAGTAAAGAACACTCTTTTTCTCGTCGCCCCACTTACGGCTGTTTCTGATAGCAGCAAAAGAAGTTGGAGGGCTAACAGTAGCTGCAACGATCGCCACAATTTGGTCTAAATCAGCCTCAGAAATACTACTCTCTTCTACTTCCAGAAATTCCAGTTCTTGATAAGGCTTTGAAAAAATGGACTCCAAATGATTAACTGCGTCTGATGGCGCAATTTTCTCCCCTCTAGGTATGACTGCCTTTTCATGCTGTTGAACTAATTCTGGGAAGAATTGAAGTAATGTTCTGGCTGGATCTGGTTGCCCATTACCTGGGTGTTTGTAAGTCTTTAGCCATTCGGGAATCATGCCCAGATTGCCACCGCTAACAGGTTCTCCAAAGTTGTTAGGGTTGGCTTTAAAATATTCTCCACTAGCAACATTCATTTTGCGTAGACCACCAGCGCTAACTGCTTGAGCTACACAACCAATAAAGTTAACTGATTGCTTAAAGGTATCTGCCAGCCCAGCCGTAGCTTTACCGACCACGCTTGTCAGGTTGGAGCCATGCAGCACGATAATTAATGTACCACCAGATTTAGCGAAGCGAGAAAGTAAATATTGAATAGCCCAAGTGCGATCGCTCTCATCAAGTAGGGACAGCAAGCGCATCGCCTCATCAATCACTAACAGTAAGTTTTTGTGTGAGTAAGGTTCACTTGCATCTAAGCCTTTAAGAAATCTAAGCAAGTCACGGGCGACTAGTTTATCTGCATCGTCTGCATCTTTTTCAGGGTATTTAAGAGCAGAAATCAGATTGCAACTAAAGGGGTAAACGTCCACGCCTGCTGTAAAGTATTGGGTGTTTAATCCTGCATCTAATGATAAAGATAATGTTGCCAAAATTGCTGCTAAGGTTCCCTTGCCACCTCGCTGAGTACCAGCGATCGCAATGACTTGGGAACTCATCATATCTTCTACTTGAAAACCACTTTTCGTTAAAGCAGCGATGAGTGCGTTTGCCCTATTAACTAGAGGGAGATTAATTATAGTGTCTGGTACAAGCTCATCAGAGGAAGATGACTGTAACTCTGTCGGTCTAGAAAGCTCCGCAGCTTGGTTCATCTTGCCAATATCTACAGTCGGTGATTGAAATTGCTTGATATCTACGGTCGGTGGTAACTGGACGTTTGCCTGTGCAATGGCACTTATCTCCGACCGATTCACTCGGCTGTCAATTGTCACATCCTGTAAATGGAGAGCCATGCTTTCATAAGTCGGTAGCTGACGACCCAAAAGCTTGCCAAACCAGCCAAACATCCAGCGATAAGCATAAAAACGTTTTCCTGGTTCAACTTGGGTTAAATACTGGACAATATTTTCAAACTCAGCATGAAGAAAGGCGTACTCTTGTGCTGATTGTCGTTCTAGGAATTTAACGGTATTAGCAAGATGATCCGCTTGATAATTGCTTCTAGCATCATAATCCCCGGCACGAGCTAGAGCGTCTACAAAATTACCACGTACAAAAGGCAAGGGGGCAATTTCTTTAGTGCAGTTGGAGTGTTCGACAACAAACCATAGCCATGCAGCGCCGCCAATTAAACCACCAACTAGCGCCAGTGGATTGACCGCATAACAAACCGCTCCGATCCCAGAAGCCAACAAACCAAGTACACGGGTCATGTCTGCTTCGTTCTCAGATGCCCGTGCCATTTCAAATAATCCATCTTTTCTCTCTCGCAGCCACTGGGCAATATTTCCGGCTTCCAAATGAGACAAATTAGGATATTGCGATCGCAAATGTTCAGTTTCTTTAGTTGTAATTTTTGGGATATTGTTACTTTGCATAAATGCCTCCCTTGGTGAAACGTTGCCGCCCTCTTTTCCAGCGATTGGTTTCTTGGGCGGTTTCCGTTCTAATCCTTTGTCAACCGCCAAATAGCGAACCCAATTTCACCCGCCATCATTGTGCCGATGTTAAACAATATGCAGCCCAGAATTATGAAGGGGGCTGTAAATTCAAATGGGTTACGAGCTGCAAAAGTGGTGACAATATCGAACACCCAAACCGCAATCACAACCAGCCCTGCACTAGAGCGATCGCGTGTACCTGCGGTTTTGTAGTCTTGCCACAGCTGGCCTACCAAGTCAATCTTGCCACTAGGCTTGGTTTCAAGCTCATAAACCATGTGGTCTTGAAGTTCCCGCCTCGCTGAGTCTGGGTTCTTACCGCGTAGGGCGTGGGCTTCAATTACCTGAACACCGATAGAAATTATAAATGCAAGGTAAAAAAACGGGTTGAACAGTGCAAACGGCACATTTAGCCAATTCCAAGCCGGCTCAAACCACGGGCATACAGGCGGGCCTTGAAAGATTAATTGCCAAGTTGAATCAGCACTAATCATGGAACCGCCGATAAATAAAATCCCGCCAACTAACGCACGACCCGCACCTCCATTAGCAACAAACTGATTGACAATCGCGGCGGCTGCCCTAATGGGTAAGCCGACAATCATCACAACAGCCTTGGCACAAAAATCGATGATTTCACCAAGCGATCGCTTGTTATTCTTGGGCTTACCATCGCTGTTACTAGTACTATTACTTTCTGCACTTGATGAACCATTAGCCATTACTTTTTCCTACTTTGTTTGATATTTTGAACGCTTTTACAGATTCCTTTGGCTTTGTGCTTCCACTTCCAAATTCCTTCTTCAATCCGCCCAATACACCTACCCGTTGCGTCAAAGACATCAACAATCTCATCATCTTGATAAAAGGTTGTGTCTGGTCTGGGATTGCGTTTAGCGCTATCAAAGTAATTGGTAATTCTCAGTTTCCGAGTTGTGGGCATCACTCCCGCCTCATACAAGGCATCACTGGTTTTAGCCCGTTCTTCTATGCGGGAACGTTCTAATTCTTCTGAGGCTTTTAGCCGTTGAAGCTCTGCATAAGCCCCTAACTTGGGTACTAAGGGGATGATTACAGGCAACATACAGATGCCAACACCAGCCAAAGCTAAGTACAGTTGTTTCTTATACATGAGACTGCTGTGCTATGGCGCGTTCTTAGTACAAATTTTTCACATATTTCACACATATCTTTAATGAGGCGTTTCATGTTTCATGCCGGAAATACTGTTTTATGCTGTTTCACGAGTCTGAAACATTGATGAAACTGTTGAAACAGTTTCGTGAAACAGTGCTGTGAAACAGTTGGATGAAACACTACCCTTCATAACGCCTTTCGAGCAAGGAATGGACTGTTGTTTCGTTTTTCATGTTTCACGTTTCACGACCCTGAAACACTGATGAAACCGTTGAAACGTTTCATGAAACAGTGCTGTGAAACAGTTTTATGAAACAATCCTGCTCATAATGGCTTTCGAGCAAGGAATAGACTGTTGTTTCATGTTTCACGTTTCACGTTTCACGCGGGGGAATGCTGTTTCACGGTGTTTCACGACCCTGAAACACTGATGAAACCGTTGAAACAGTTTCATGAAACAGTTCTGTGAAACAGTTTTATGAAACACTCCCACCCATCACTTTCAGAGGGTGTAGAGGATAGGGTATAGGGTGTAGGAAGCTACATTTCAAACCTAATGTTTTTTGAAACTGGGCAACAACCAAGAATTGACAGATTTTTATTTCTTTTCTACACCCTACACCCTACACCCCACACCCTTTTCCTTATCATCTTGATGCCCGTCCCAGAAATGTCAATCCTGCACCAACAAGTAATGCCAAGGGAATGAATATCCCGCTACCAATTAATCCAGTAGCGACAACGCTACCAACGAGATATGCACTGCCACCTAAAGCGCCAACAACTGAAGTAGCAAACAATCCGGTACTGAGAATATCCACGTCCTGATTTTTCCTTTGATGAGTTAATAGTTCTTGAAGCAGTCGGATTTCGGCAACAGTGGCAACAGTTTCATTTTGGATTTGTAACAATGCCGCCACTGTTTTATAAGCTTCTAAAATCGGATCTGTGTCCCCATTGAACTGACTCTCTCCCGTAACGAATTGAGTCGTACTTTGAGTTGTTCCTTTTTTCGGATCGACTCCCCCAGTCTAGTTGAGGCTTCTTCTGCCAAATTAATCAAACTCTGATCTATCTCGGTAATCTGGTTATCAACTTCCAACATGGATTGTTCAGCAAAGGCATCCAACACCGTCCCCTTGGCTCCAATCAAGGATTCCATGAACAATAAAGCTCCTGTGACACCAGTTGATGCACCCAAAATCTTAGATTGCTCATTTTGAACAGCTATAGCACCAGAAATAGTCTCTTTATCAGCCGCAGTCAACTTGTATGAGGCTTGTTGAATTGCCTCATCAGCTTTGGTGATTGTAGCTTCGGGTATATCTGCTATAGGTGATTGTTCAGGCTGTAATCTCTCACTATTGGTAATATCTTGGAATCTAGCTAAAATCTCCTCTGGAACTTGTGAATCGACCGTCCATTTTTGCTCTGGATATTGACGGCGTAATTCATCAACTACCTTCCCTGGTACTTTATTGAGAGCTTGTGCAAATTCTTTAACAATCATGATTTATGCTCCTAAAAACTTTTCGGGGTGATTTTTTAATTCAATTGCCACCTTCTTCAAAGAACCTTTGGCTAAAACGTAACTTCTAATTCTTTGAAGCACAGGTAAATGCCAGTTTGTCAACTTCGCTCGTCCGTTTAGCCCCCCATTATCTTCGTCTCGAAAATCCCCAAATTCTGGCAAGTATAAAGAAGCTAAGTCTAAATACTTTTGGAACTGTCTAATTCCAACTGATCGCTCCAATTGTCTGGCTGCCTCCTCTCGTGTTAACAATTGTTCAACTACACAGCTTCCTTGAATTAGCAACGGTTTCGGCTCCTAGAGTTCCGACTGAGTTCCGATTGAATTCCGATTGAATTCCGATTGAATTCCGATTGAATTCCGGTTGAGTTCCGATTGAATTCCGGTACTGCTAATACTAATAATAAAAACCCTACCGACTGGTGAGTAGGGTTTTTCTGATGACTTAGCGTCAGCCTGACGCTAAGTACCTGATAATAATTTATGGATAGCTCCAAAATGATTAAGTACCTGTGGTTTTGGCTGTTGATACCTTGTACTACTTTCGTCAGCTAACCAATGACTTATTGTTTGTTCAGGATAATCACTAAGCCTATGCATCAGGTATATAGATGCATTGTGAATTATTTTGAATTCTCTTGGATGCATTGGTTTAATACCAATGTTTTGTACCATACTGCGATCGCTCCTAGTGTCGGGTTAATCTGTGGTGGGGAATAGCCCTCCGGTGTTGGAAAATCTCTGCTTGATTTTTAGACTTTTTAGACTTTTCCTGTTTGCTGTTCGATCATCTGCTCCACGTCATCAATTGCATTCACTATTTCTCCCAAAACATTGAACGCATCATTTAACACCACACCATTTGATGTAGAAAAGCACTCGGACGATTGAAGCCTGCGATAATCCTTACTGCTCCCAACCATTTGCAACGTATATTGGCAGCCCTGTAAGATAGTCCGGATCTCTGATGTGGTTAGCTTAATTTCCATTGTTGTTTCTCTCCCTAAAATTTATCTCGTTGAATACTGAAACTTGCTCCGACTAGAGAACTTCCTAAGAAGGCGGAAAAACTGACCAGCATAGCTCCAAGACTTCTGTTTTTCTGGTACTGCCAGCCAGAGATAATTATGTTGGGGTTAGCATTTGTCTCAATAATCTCCAGCCCCCAACACCCCATTGCTCCTACTCCTAAAAACCCAGTTAAAAGCAGAGAGGCGATTGCAGTTGTTTCAATCGTGCGGTCGATAAAAATCCTGGGGTTAAATCTTTTTCGAGTCCGACGAAGAACTAATTTATTACGAGTGTTTGAAGGCAAAGATGATTGATGAGTTACTTTATGGGTTTTCATTTCACTTCGTCTAACTCCACAAAAAATCCTGCACCAGTATTTGTCACTTTCACCAGCTTTCGATTAACTAACGTTTGAATCACCCCCAGACTAAAATTTATAGTGCATAATCGAGCGCTGCCACCGCAACGGCGGAGGTACTGAAGGCATAACTGGGAATGGTCTTTTGGGACTGGGTTAGCTTTTTTAGGCATAATGTCTTTCCTGTTGTGGTTTGTAGGAAGCAAAGCGCTGGGTGAAAAAAATAGCCAAGCAGTATTAATGCTTGACTAAAATGTTTTTGAATTTAAAAGGTGAATTTCAGTTATTAGAAAATATCCAGTTCGTCAAATTGATTTGTTGCAGAGTGCTTGTATGCTTTGGCTTTTCTTACAAAGTGACGCTTCTCAAATTACAAATGTCGCCAGAAGTTCTTACTGATAGTCTTAAGACTGACAACTGCCGTTTCTGTTGTTGCTTCAGGGGCATGACCAACAGCCACCGCAGCGACTTGTGGTGCGGGTGTCGTTAACAAAGAATTGAGTAACTCTCGCTGATAGTCAATATCTTCTACTGTGCGATAAACTCTGTGGTAGTCAATTTGCATCCCTAAAGGTGTTGGTACTATTTTCAGATATTCATTTAGGGCGTTAATATAGCCATCGTGAAAAATTCTATTAGCAATACAAGGACGGATAATATTCAATAATTGAATAGCTCGTCTAATGTCTGCAACACTGCGGCTAGCATCAATCTCTGGCTGACTTTCGCTGTAACCTTTGGATTTCTTTTCTGCTACCAGATTGTTGAATTTGCTAACGGCTCTTTGATGATTGGCTAATGTGTGGACTTTAGTCTGCGCCTGATAACCGACTCTGCCCCACTGCACTGTTAAATTACTATCTTCGACAATGGCCGCCCAGAATTTATTGCTGTTTTGAATTGCGTCAACAAAGACTAAATATATTTCCATCTTTCTTACCCTGTCAATTTCCTAACTTCAGGGCATTGCCCCATCTGAGATAGATATACTGAACGCGATCGCTACGAACCTAAAAGAGCGATCGCCCCTGTAGAATCAGGAGACAATCGCTTTTTCATCAGTTCATATTCCGAAACTTAGCAGCACGCAAAGATTGAGTTTTCGCCGCTTGTACAGGACTACTAGCCCGTCGTGCGGTGGATGCCCAAGCCTGCATTCGCTCAACTGCCGCTGCGTCCTGAATCGCAAGCGGGGTAATGGTTTGACGGCAGGTTTCAAGGTCAGCAAGTGTTACCTGTTGCGGTCTATCCTCATCGAATGCCAGCAGAGCAGCTTCCGAAGCAAGGGTTTCCAGTTCCGCGCCTAAAAACTTTGCAGTGTTGGCAGCGATCGCCTCCAAATACTCTGATTCCAGGTGAATGCCAAAGCGTTGTAGATGAATGCTTAGAATCTGTACACGCTCCGGCTCTGTGGGAAGATCAACAAAGAAATTTTCATCGAAGCGGCCTTTCCGTTTTAGTTCACTTGGCAGTGCAGATGGGTCATTACAAGTTGCTACGACAAACACACCACACTGTGATTCGGACATGAATGTAAGGATATTGCCCAAAATCCTCTGTGAGACTCCACTAGTGTCACCAGTCCCCGAAAGTGCTTTTTCTATTTCGTCAATCCACAGGACGCAGGGTGCGATCGCGGATGCTGTTTTCAGTGCGCGTTTAACATTACCTTCGGATTCGCCAACGAGTGAACCTAGAAGGGACGCAATGTCGAGTTGCAGAAGTGGTAGATTGAGTATGCTAGCGATGTTTTTAGCACAGTGAGATTTTCCTGTTCCGGGTGGGCCAGCCAGCAATACACCTTTTGGTTGGGGTAACGAGAGACTTCGCGCCTCTTGCGTGAACAGCCGCCGCCGCCTCATCAACCACTCGCGCAGAAGATCCAAACCGCCGAACGGGATTATTGCAGGTTTACCCAACTCGATACCCATTTGAGAGAGTAGCCGAGTTTTGTACTCGACGGCTTTGGGGATAAAGTCAGCGTCAACTACGACACCATCATTAGTTAAGTTTTCTTTAACTGTTAACCGAAGGAAATCACTAATTTCTTCTAAGGTTAAACCCAACGCTGCACGAGAAAGAGTTTCAAATTCAGCATTTTCAAGCGTAATAGTAAAGGTTAATTCTTGCTCTCTAGCAGACTGTTGTAAGTCATGCAAATAAGAATTGATATGTTCAAGTATTTGGTCAATACTAGGTAAAGGAACTTCACAATAAGGAATCAATCTGACTAGGGATTCGTGTAATTGTATGTTCTGACCCAACAAGACAATGCGTTTATCTGTGGGTTTTAACCTGTGGTAAAGGTTTTTTACCTTGCTTAAAATCTCCCATGATAATTGAGGTGAGTTCTTAGCAATAAAGGGGTGAATATCTCCGAGGATAAATACACCATTACCACTAAAGTTAACAATGTAGTCGAATACGAATAGTAGTGGATCAGCATGTTGTGGTCTTTTGTACTCTGCAACTGGCTTAAACACCAATCCCCCATCTGCTGCAATTAAACATTGCTCTAAGGTTGATACTCCCAGGTTCCAGAAGAACACTGGACATGAAAGCTTATTGTTAGCTTCAGCAGTCAGCCACTGAATAATCGTCGCTTCATCAGGAGACAGAACATCAACCGCAGCGATGGGGATTTGTGAATCGAGTGTGGAGAGCAGATTTGAGAGGTTCATGATTTTTGATAAGGTAGTGGAGCTAGTTCATCGTGAGTATTAACAAATCTCACGATTACTTCATAAACTTCGGCATCGCCGTCAAAAACCTCAGCTATACCATTGCGCTCTGATTGAGCAATGGCAGAAATTAAAGCATTCAACAGCACACACAGCCCTTCAGTATTTGCTTTGATGATCACGGGCTGGCGTATTTTCTGTTGTGCGTAAATGTGAACAAATGGGTATTCTTTAGCTAATTCGTTCATGATATTTTAGGGGGACTTAACGCCCCCCATCTTTTACTGACGTAAACGTGTTTGACTGCTGTTTGTAGTCCGAAGTTGTGGTGCTGACTCTTCTTTGTAGATGCGATCGCTCTCGCTCACAACTCCCAAAGCGGATTCAAATGGTTGCGTAGCCGATAAACAATTCAAACCCTCAAATCCCTCAGCCTCCACTCGAACTTCACCTGTAGCATTGTCAAAATGAATCAGTATTGAGCGTTCCATATTTATCTCCTTACATATTGTTGAACTTCTTGATGTCCAGCAAAAGTCAGCCGTAGAGTTTGCACAGTTCCTTTGGTTTCTTCACTAATCGCACATTCACCAAATTTTTCTTGTAACTCGGCAGCTTTAGCTCTTACCATTCGTTGTCCATAAGCCAGCATTAGTTTATTGCTGAAAAAGTCTTTGCCCAGCTTCGGAACTGTTTCATAACTATCGTGTATTACGTCGTACACGCCGCTTGACTGATTCCATTTGAAACCGATATCTGCACGGGCTTTTATGGTGCGACCAGATACGATGATTTCAGCACTTTGTCCTTGTGAACCGCCATAATATCCTTTTAGTGGCTGTAGTGTTTCGTGTACTTGCGGTGATAGGTTTAAATCCGTGAGAGCTTGCACCAAACACTCTTGATTGCTTAATTTGGTTTTGACTGTTGAGAAATGCGACACAAGTTATCTCCTTAGTTATAAAACTGGTTTGAGAAATAGTAGAAGTGAGATATCCTTTTTGAGGTGAACACCCCAGAGGTGAACACCACATTTCCAATTCATTAGTTAGTCTTGAGCGATGCACCTTCGCCCAAGACTGTTTTTTACCTAAACTTGAAAGACATGACCGTAGCTTTCGACAAGCCCACGTCGTCAGTCGCAAGTGATTGTAAATTGCGTTGTTCATCTAACAACTTGGTGCGAATCTCTTGTATCTTTTGCTGCAATTGACTGCGCCCCTCATTACCAAGATTCTTAGACTCAATCGCTGGATCGTTAACGATAGAATCCAAGTGCGCCATCATCGCTTCCAAGCTACTGCCAGCCTCCGGTGAAGCGTTTGCCAGTAGCACTTGAACCTTCATTAGATGACGCTCCATTTTTCTTTTAAACTGTATGGGTTTCCTCCCTGGTTCCCAATCAGCCAACTCTTCAAGCAACTGCGCGGCGAGTTGTTCACCACCTGCCAGGGCTGATTCCCTTAGTCGTTGCTCCAGATTTTGGTCATACTGTTGGATGAACTTGGTAATCTGGTCAAGACATTCAGCTTGTTGCTGATTGAGTTGCTCGGACAATGCCGGGATAATCACCGGACGACCAATAACAACTTGCAAATAGTCTTCAAGGTCAGTCAGAGTCGGAAAAGCCATTATTAAGTTGGCTTTGACTGATTCTTGCTTATCGTGAGGTAATTCCCAAGTGTTAAGTGAGAGGAACTGGTCAATCCGTTCCTGGTAATCTACAAGTCCTGCTTCGTAATCAGCTTTTAATTGATTACGCAATCCAGGGGCGATATTATCCCTGATATTGATTAACTGATTCCAAACGAGTGGAGCTAAATCAATAGGACAAACCCAATCACCAGTATCAGCAGACATCCATTCTTGAACTGAAGCAATCTCTTGACGCAATTGGGCAGCAGCTTCATCTAGCTTTTTGAATACTTTGATTCCGCGTAATCCAACTTCGGAATTAGTAACTTTCACAAGGTCTGATTCGATTTCAGAAACCTCAGCTTTTAGCACATCCGCCCATTTAGGAGCGGCAGACTTTGTACTTTTCTTTAGTTGAATACGGAAGCGAATGCGAGTTTTATTTAACTGTGAGAAATTGTGGCGCTCGACTACTGCATCAGTTAGGAAATTTGTAGCGATAGGGTTGTCGATTGCTTGTACCATGATTATTGACCTCAATCATTATTTTTCACTTTCGATTAAGCGAAGCTTTCTTTGTGGTGATTTCTCAAGAGAGCGAATGTCTGTAGTAGCTCTATAGATTACTTTTGTAGAGCCATTTTGTAGCCGAATATGTCTTTTAATGACTGGTGGTTTATGTATGGACATGGCTTAAAATAGCTGAAGTTGCTGTGAATTATCCTGTACCGCAGGCTTCTCATAGACCATGCCTTCGACTTCATAACACCGAGTCATGAGTTTGTTTCGGTTTAGCCGAAAGCTGGCTTTTTTTCTTTGATTTGGCAGAGGTAGAAACAAATACTGCGGATGTTGGATAGTACCTGCATCGCCTAAGTATCGACAATGTGTACCATTAATTTGGTAAACTTTTGATGAGCTTAACAGTGTCGCGTCATACACTTTGATCAAATTTGTTTCCATCTGATTAGTATTGAAGTAGAGTGTGTGATAATCTTTTGTGGAATCGATTTTTCTCTCCAGTCAAACTGATTAAATCTGACTGGAGAGTTTTTCACGCATAATCTGATTCAATTTTTCTTTTGATTCATCAGGTAGAGCATTAAAATCAAACTCTTTCGAGTCCCAAACTTCATCAAGACTTGTTGACTCATCGATAATATTTGCAATCAAACAAGATTCATCGTCGTAATTCCAATCATTTGCTAGAAGCCACGGCAGAACTCCTTCAGATTGCAATAGTTTCTCAATGTCGAACGAGTCAGAAAACTGTTGCAAGTTTTCAATACTGGGGTGAACGATTGTAATATTCATCTGTGATTATTTGTGAATAGTTGAACAGCACGTATTAGCTGTAGACAAAGCTTGAGTAACTTATAACTACAGCCTCTCAAGCCCTGTTTACAACGAGTTAAAACACCATCTCAAGAGCAGCTTTTGTTACAGCAATTGCCTGCTTGCTGATCTCACGCCAGTTCGTCTCCTCGTTGTAAGATGCCATAACTAATTCCGACCCAACCCATACCCGACAGAACAACACGTTTTCATCTGTCGTACCCGGAGTAGGCTGTAGTGTGATAGGAGAATATAGTTGTTCTGGGGTCAAAGTTGCGATCGCCGCAAGTATGCACTTTGAGAAATGCGTGTCGTAGCCTGATTCTAAAATATATGTGCGGTCTGCTTGCATAGTTATCAGTAACTTGCAGGTTTCTTTTTTGCGGCGTTCTGTATTCTCAAACCGCAGTTCTTTAAGATATCCAGTCAGCGCAGTTTGAGGGACATCACTCGGTTCACCATTTAGTGTGTACCATAGTCCTCCGTGCTGACGATTGCAGTAGATTTTGCAATTGCCAGCTTCAGAGTGCAATCCCAGTTTTGGTTTATTGATTGCTGCGACTAACTGCTTTAATAACTCTTCCTGACGCATCAGTGCAGATAGTAATTCAGCATTTTCTTGAGGGGTCATTTGTTTTTACCAAAAGCATTTCACTTTCGCATTGGCGAAGCCGCTTAATTGTGATATATGAAGCGTAGAGCCAATTAAACAGCGCTCTTGATTTCACAAAAGCGCTTTTTATTACTAATTATTTGTAGTTACAGGTTATTCGTGTGAATTAAATCTTGCTAACAACTCTTCACGGGATAAACTAGACAATTCCAGTAAAAATCTTGCAAAGTCATCTGGTGATAACTGCAACAAAGTATTAACTACTCTTGAGAGTTCTTCATCCACAGAACCAAATCTGAATCTCAACAAGTTTTCTACAACCTGACGGCGTTCTTGCTCCACTCCCTCCTGTACCGCTTGCGCTCTTGCTTCTTGATAAGCTTCTGTTAAATTCATAATTAACTCCTGATCATCTTCAGTTAAATCTGTTTGTGTCATTACACTGATACGCCACCTGTAAACCATTTCAAGAACATTACGGCGAACAAGATTCTCTGGTGGAAGGGCAACCAGTTCACTTACTGCAAGCTGTTGTACTGTACCTCTTCCCAAAAGCCTGAACCATAGAGTTTCTTCTGTGACGGGTAACTCGTTGATCGCTATTATCGCGCCTCTGAAACATTCTTGAAAAAAGTAAACTCCAGTCATCCACTTTTCTAAGTCTAGCTTAACCTCTAAATCTGCTAACAGAGAGGCTGAAACACTAGGTGCCAAAATCCACAAACGAGCTAAATCATCTTCGCTAATGGTAGTTTCTTCTCTTTTGGCTTTGCGTTGAGAATCCGCAATCACAGTAAACAGCTTCATGAAACAGTTACGTACTTCCGTCCGACTGGGTTGATTACGAAACGGTTCTAGTAGCGTTGTATTTAACAAGGCAATTCTTCCCAATAATCCTAGACTTTCGGCTTGGGCTTGCGGGGAAGGTAAAAATAATACATCTACAAATCTGGTTACATCCGTTACTTCCCTGTTAATTTTTACTTCACCCAAAGGAGCTAATAATTCCTCTAGAAATTCTTTGGCAAATTTGTCGTGAGGTTGGTGAGGTTGTTGGGTCATTTTGTAAGAGCGAACTGTGTTTTATTTTACAAGGATTAGTTATGGTTGCATGGTGGGCATTAAAACCCACCATTTCACTTACGCTGCTACCAACTCCCGACAAACTTGCGGCAGTTCAATCGGAGCAGTTGCTCTGGACAGTCCCTCTACAGCCTCTTTTACGTTCCAATACTGGACTCCATCATTACAGCGCCAGTAATAAGTCTTGGGATCGTTTTCCCATAACTCATCAGCATTCCTGACCTTGAAGAGTATGCCCAAAAACTCCCCATCTAGATATACGTTGTGAGCCGTCTGAAGGTCAGTGCGTCCTACATAAGTTAGTCGATAGCCGTCCACTGGCGTACACAAGTCTTCTGCACGAGTCCCGCGATACGAGCAGTTACCGCACCCATGACCACCACAATCGGGACAGATGGCAGCAGGCATATTCCACTTCGGCAGGGTGAAGTCCCATTCAGCCGGTGGTGTTAATATTCGAGCCTTGTGAGAGATATAACAACCAGCATGACCGATTACTTTATCAGAATAGTATTGGACGCTTAACGATAGCCAGTCACAATCACCCAATAAGCCAATTTTCTCAGAAGCTCGTTTCAATTCCTCATCTTGCTCGTGATTGCACTCTACTGGAGCAGAAAGACTCTTTTTCACCTCTGCAACAGCATGTTTGAATGGCTCTTTGTGGTATCGAGCATAGCCGTGAGTCATTTTTACCCAGACGATATCATCGCTGTTGATCCAGATAGTTACTACATCTTCGGGCTTGCACTCTTTTGAGTAGTCCGACTGATTGACGATGGTTGCGATGATTTGGCGATCGCGTGTGGTTAACGGATCTTTTGTTGGCGTAGGGGCTGAAACTTGTGTCATCATTAGAAATACCTCTTGTTTGGGGTAAAAAGGCGATCGCATACTTTTCCAGAGCGGCGATCGCCTTTTGTATTTGTGTAGTAATTGATGTTGTGGCTTGCCACAACACTCTCAACCTAAAATTGGCGAAGCCTAATATTCTTTTGCTCCTAGCCAGTGACTGGAGCTACCAAGCAGGATACACAGCGCGTCAGGCGACAGGTGAGTTTCAATAACATCATTCGCTAGTCTTCATCCTGTTGGTAATTTTTATTAAGAACTCCTGCAATCCTTATCTACCTTCAGCAGCTTTGACTATCCACTGCATCTGTTACCTGGGGATATTGTTCTGTTCTGTTTTTTTCAAGGTTCAGTAGAAGCGCTTTTTGTATTTTTAGGAGGAGCGCCCGTTTCATACTTTTATTATCACTGACGGCGTTAGTGATTGTCAACCAGTTTGAATCACCTTTTTAGGATTTTTCACTAACTGAACTTGTAAAAAATCTTCTACAGATATATCAAGAGCCTTGCATATTGCTTCTAGCTTTTCCCAAGAAACAGTAGGTTTGAGTCCTTTACGTTCATCAACTGTATATTCTCCGCGCTCCAAGTGCTGTATTGACTGGTAAGAACACCCAGCCCGTTTAGCCAGCGAAGCCATTGACTCTTCACCTCTAAGTATTTTTAATCGCTCTCCCATCTCTTTAGTCCACCAGACGCTAGCGATAAGAGTTTTTGACATAATTAATAGTTCTTCTTCTATGTAATCTTTTCTATTATCGCCACTTGACTTCTCAGCCATAATACAATAACTTAGTTAGTGATAAATAGTAATACCTTTCACTAACTTAGTTTGAAGCACGGCAAAAGTAAAAGCGATCACTTGCCGATATGCAATGCGATGATTTCAGTTTGTGCCAATTGCGATCGCACAGAAGTTACTCAAAAAAATCGATTTAAGCTTGTCTTATGTTAGTCGGCTGGGGCCGAGAGGTAAACGGAAACGAGTTTACCAGTTTATTAAACCTGATGATGAGCGGAATTGTATCTTCGAGAAATGGTTGAGCCGGGATGCTTCTCAATCTGATGCTGTGTCCGGTACAAGTAATATAGATTTAACAACACCAATCACTAACCACCTAAAACTCCCCAAAGATTAGATGAGGCTGTTGGGGACTGGCATGGATTAAAGCTGAGATTGCGACAGGGGGTAGAAGGTGCTGGTCAGTTCTACCAAAACCTCATTTCTAAAATTGGGGAGGCCGTTGGGGTTGCTGATGGAGAGCCTTTTTGGAATGGGTATTCGGGTCAGTGGCAGGTGTAGGTTGATTTTGGGGACAGGTGTAACCCTGTTGGGTGCGAGTGGGTTGCGTGCGTGGGGTAATTTATGTTTGATTTTTATATATAAGGAAAATCAAATAATTTCAGTAAGCTATTTAGCAAATATGCATTACTAATTTGAAAAACTTCTTGCATCAATGCTTCGGAGGCAATCTGCGATTTACTTGGCTTAATTGGAGGATGAATAATGTAAGGATTCAGGTAGCAGAGTATTGACAAAGAGGACAGTTGAGGAGGAATATCACAGATATGAACCAAAACCTGCCTCAAGATTTAGACCGAGAAAGCTTGAACCAGTTATCGAAGGAAGAACTGGTAGAGATAATCATTGAGCAGAACAAGGTAATACGTGAGTTACAGAAAATCATCTTAGAATTACAGCAAGAAATAGAGCGTTTAAAAGTTAGTAGAGATTTGGATAGCTCTAATTCGTCAAAACCACCGTCTGGTGACATTTTGAAAAAGAGCGAAAACAAAAAGTTACCAGCCCAAGAGGAATCAAACCAGCCAAAAAAGAAACAAGGTGGGCAACCAGGACATCAAGGCAAAACCCGTAAGGGCTTTGGCAGAGTAGATCGCTATGAAATTATCAGTCCTACGGATTGTGCTTACTGTGGTCAAAAAACATTTGCACCCCTAGCAGTAAAAGTAGAAAAACACGCGGTAGCGCAACTAGTAGAACGTCCCATAGAAATAGTGGAATATCAACGCCAAACCTGCGTGTGTGAGAGTTGTGGCAATGTACAAGCTGCCTCTTGGCCAGAAGATATCATTCCAGGACAAGACTTAGGGGTGAAATTACAGGCGTTTTTAGGATGGGCAAATAACTATGCACATATGCCCTATGAAAAACAGCAGGAAATGTTGTGGGAACTGGGGCAAATCGATATTGGGCTGGGGACGTTAGTTGCAACCAATGAACGAATAACTGGAGCAATTGAACCGAGCATCACTGAGTTAAGTAGTTGGCTAAAACAGACGCAGCCGAACATTCATGTGGATGAAACACCTTGGTCTGTCAAAGGAACCAAAGAATGGTTGTGGGTAGTTGCTAATTCTGAGTTTTGCCTGTTTACTGCGGCTGATACTCGCTCACGAGCCGAATTATCAGCAATTTTAGGAACCCAATATCAAGGCGTAATTATCAGCGACGATTTTAGTGTTTACAACGGCTATCAAGCTACTGCCCAACAAAAATGTTTAGCTCATCTACGCCGTCACTTCAAAAAATTAATTCAACTTCCCGGTCTTCACAACCAAGCTATTGGCAAAGCTTTTGTTGATTTGATTGATGAAGCCTTTAGGAATTATGCTCTTCGGGTTTGAGACTCTTGACTCCACCAGTTACAACGATTGGGTCAATCAATTCAAATCTAAATTGTATTCCTCACTCCATCAGTGGCTTGATCTTGCAGGAGCTACGGCCGGCAGCCTTTTCCCGGATTTCTCACAAACTCTGAAAAAAGCGGGAACAAAAACTGCTAAAATGTATATATGGCAAGTATTTCAGCATTTATAAACGATGATTCGACCCACAAGGCGATCGCTCCCAAAACAGTTTAGGTTTGAACAGCCAAAGTCACCCCCAGTCGTAGTTAATTTCAACGGAGGACAGGTAACATCCGATGCTGGTTTAAGCTTAATTGCGGAACTAGACCGAAAACTGCAAATAACATCACGGTTAGCAAGATGTTTCCAAGATTACCGTTCGTCAAATAGAATTGACCATTCGATAGAAAACTTAATTGCACAACGGATATATGGCTTAGTCATGGGATATGAAGATTTGAATGACCATGAAGAATTACGCCATGATCCAATGTTTGCGTTAGCATTACAAAAAAGAATTGGACTAGAAAATGAACTGACTGTATTAGCTGGAAAGAGTACATTAAATAGGCTGGAACATTGTCCAGAAGATGTAGAGCAAGGAGCAGACAGTCGTTATCATAAAATAGGGCATTCTCCATCAGGAATTGAAAGCCTATTTGTAAATATATTTTTAGAATCTTACGCCAAAGAACCACGAAAAATTATTTTAGACTTGGATGTAACGGATGATTTAGTACATGGAAATCAGGAGCAAGTTTTCTTCAATACTTATTACGCAGGATACTGCTATGCTCCACTTTATATATTTTGTGGAAAACACTTATTAGCCGGCAAACTCCGCCCTTCTAATGTAGACCCAGCATTTGAGGCGTTAGAAGAGTTGCAGAGAGTCATTAAACAAATACGTCAAGAATGGCAGAATGTCGAGATTTTAGTACGAGGAGATAGTGCCTATTCCAGAGACGATATCATGACATGGTGTGAATCACAAACCGGAGTTGATTACGTTTTTGGATTGGCGCAAAACAGTCGTTTAATTCAGATGACTACCAATACTAAAAAGAGAGCAAAGTTTGAGTATGAGCAGAAACTATCAACAGTAGTTTCATTTTTAGAAACTGTATTTAAGCCAGAAGAAAAACTTCCTCAAGTTGCCTCTAACTTGATTAATAGCTCAGTTTGGTATAAATCTTTAGATTACCAAACTCGTGAATCTTGAAGTTGTAGTCGTCGTGTTGTTTCTAAAGTTGAGTATGGAGCAAAGGGGACTAATATTCGTTTTGTGGTGACTTCACTGACTACCAAAAAAGTACCTCCTGCTCAACTATACACACAAAAATACTGTAAGCGTGGGGAAATGGAAAATCGCTTTAAGGAGCAACAACTTGAACTTTTTAGTGATAGAACCAGTACGCATACATTTGCAGGAAATCAGCTACGTTTATGGTTTTCTTCTATAGCTTACGTTTTGATGAATGCCTTTCGTCAACAATGTTTAGCTAAAACCGAATTACAAAACGCTCAAGTTGGAACTATTCGGACTAAATTACTGAAATTAGGTGCAGTGATTACTGTAAGCGCAAGGCGAATTTTAATTGCAATTAGTAGCTCAAGTCCTTTCAAACATATTTGGGCTGATGCTTACAGATACTTAAAAATGCTCCCAAATACTGCTTAATGTTAATTAAAACTGCATTGAATTTCTTACAATTAATAATATTTCTTGGGTGGCGGAAGTATTTGGCTGTGTTTGATTTTTTGGCATAATTTTGGCTAATTGCAACCAAAATTCAATGCGTATGCAACACAGTTGTGGTCAAAAACTAAAGTCGTTTGATAACTGGAGTTTAGACTAAGCAACACAAAACGACTCAGCTGCGCTGAGTTGATAAAACACAAGCTTCAAGTATCAAAATCTTTGAATTCAAGCAGATTTCGCTTGCTCTTTACGTGGTTTTGGCGTAGTTTTTTTAACTATGGGATAGCGAATTCTACGTTGTCGTGGTTTTCCTGGTTCCCAACCCTGAGACTTTCCACGCGGTTTGGGCGAACGGGCAGGAGTACCAATACCTTCTAAAATGATCCCCATAGCCTGAGCAACCCTTCCAGGGGTCAACTGATCGATTGACTTTTGCCAAGGTAAAGGGTTGTCAGCAACGATATCACGAGCCAACCACAATTCCCAAGTAATCATTGGCATTAACCCTCTTGTGTCACTATCGCGGTAGTATAATAATGTACAAAACCTAGAACGAAGACACAGAGCATGGTAGAGCCTCGTTCACCCATAAAAACCGTCAAGTTTGTGGATGAATATTGCTTGTGGTATAAAAACCTGTTTTCAGATGTTAGGAATTTTGAAGCTTTCAAATATCTACATATAGGATGTATTTCTGATTTAAAACGGAAAAGCCTACCTGAAATAGCGAAAATTGTCGGGCTAGATAACTATCAAGGACTACATCCTGCACTTAACTACATCATCATGGTCAGTAGAACAGTTACGAGCTTTGCGATTACGACTAATTTTAGAGGTACTAAAAGGAAGACCAATCATTTTAATTATTGATGAAACAGGAGATAAAAAGAAAGGTACGACTACAGATTATGTGAAACGACAGTATATAGGCAATTTAGGAAAAGTAGAGAATGGAGTTGTGGCAGTCACAGCCTATGGCGTGTTCTGCGGAATGACTTTTCCACTGCTGTTTGAGGTATACAAGCCTCGTGAAAAATTAAAACCAGGCGATAAATATCTTACCAAACCTCAAATCGGGGCAATGCTAATAAAAAAGCTACAGTTAATGGGGTTCAATTTCAACTTGGTACTAGCTGATAGCTTATATGGTGAGAGTGGTACAAATTTTGTATCTGTATTAGATGAGTTAGGTTTAAATTATCTAGTAGCGATTCGCTCAAACCATTCTGTAGACTTACTCAAAGGACAGTACACTCAATACTTAAAGTGGCAGAGATTTAAACGAGTATTCTCTAACTTAAGCAGTGAAAACCGATTTATTAGAGAAATAATCCACGGCAAACGTGGACAACATAGATATTGGCAAATTACCACAGACACTCTTAACTTACCTGGAAACTCTACCTGGTATGTCATGAGTAAATATCCAGACATCACAGCAAGAGAAGTTGGTAATTTTTATGGCTTAAGAACATGGGTAGAATATGGCTTAAAACAAAGTAAAAATGAATTAGGTTGGGCAGATTATCGTTTTACTCGCTATGAAGATATTGAACGATGGTGGGAGATTATATGTAGTGCCTACCTTATGGTTAGTCTTCATTCAGAATCTCTACGTCCTTCTCTCCCAGATCCTCAATCAACATTTGCTTCTCACCCCTGGTGGGATAATGGTAAAGGTTGGAAGAATATTCTCAACAATCTGCGTTTAGTTATCCAACCTTTTATTTTATTTAACCTCATATATCCCTGGTTAACAGTTTTTCCTATTCCTCAACTGTCTTTAGGTTTTTCTAAGCTTCAAGCTATCGTTTATAGGCTAACTTCACCAATTTTTATATTCCTAACTCACCCTGATTTCTATTTTTCCTCCGCCTAAAGTGACACAAGAGGGTTAAGTCGCTCCATCTCTCACACTGTTTGGGAGTACTTAGTTTAGGAAGAGTCCAGTGCAAGCGTTGCTTTAAAAAACGATACCAGTGGTCAACAGTAAAGCGACGCAAATAAAGCCGCCAAACTTCGGATAATGGAGGCATTTCTTCTCCTATCCAAGCCAACCATAAAGGTTTTGAGACTCTTAAGTTACCTTTGTCATCAAGACGCTCAACTCGTATCAATGACATCGGACGTGCCGCAGTTTTACGGAAGTGTAAATTTTCCCATAACCTAACTATTAACTGCCCCAGTTTTGGATGGTTCATCTCTAAGGTTTGAGTTGCTTCGTCCCATAAATCGGGTTCATTGAGTTTAAATTTGATACCATGCTTCCTGGGACGACCCTTGCCAGAATATGTTGGAGGTGCGCCCCATAAACAAAGGTTTGAACGTAAACGTACAAGAATATCTGCTGAAATCTCAGCAGTTTTCAAGACAAAAGGGGCGCAACCATACTCGCTATCCCAAACTGAAATCGGTCTGGTAGGCAAATGCTCGCACACTTGTTTTAGCTGCCAGGTTGCCTTGTCTATGGGGTTTTCCCAACTAGTAATTCGTTCATGCCTCAAGGGTAATGCCCAACTACCAGAATCATCTGGCACCCAAGCAATAGTGCTGTATCCCTCACCAATGGTAATCGGTTTATTTCCAGGCACTGTTACACTCGTGTGTTCAATTGTTCTTTCTTGAAGAGTTACTGCATCGGGACGAGGCCAAGCAGTGTGGTCGCCTGCCAACAAGGGACGACCTTGTGTTGGTATTTGTTTTATGTACAACTGCATCAATTTTTGTCGCTTTGGTCTGCTGTCTTGTAGAGCTTCATAGATGCTTGACCACTTGCGTCTAAAAAATGGAGATAGGGATAAATCTGCCAAACTGTAAGCATTACGAGTCGTCAAGATGGCATCAGTCAATTCAAAAGTCGCATCGTGGGCTTTGCCCAGATGGTTGTAAGCTGCTTGACGAAATTCTTGAAGTTTGTCAAATTTCATATTGGCAGGTGAGAGTAGGTGGTACTTCTCTCAGCTTCTGTCAAAAGGGGGTCTGTGTTCAATCAGACCCCCTATTTTTGTCCTTTAAGTTTGACCATTTAGTCTAAACTCCAGTTGATAACAAACAACTTTCAATAAAAAGAAGTCGTGTGAGTGTTAATGCTACATGCACGATTTTGAAGACCAGAACAGTGGGTAACTGCCGACTTGTAAAATTTTCGTTGGGTTATGAAATCCACATACTACACGCTGATGATAAACATGACCATCGTGGACAAAGATGTATCAACGGTAGTGTGGGTCTTTTGGTGCCAAAAAGTGTAATTAAAGACCATTGTGTTAAATATATGCGCTCTGGTAAGCCTATACACCTGATGCAAAGAGTCAACGATAATGCATACAGTATAGTTAGCCAGTATCAAGCGGAATATCGAGGATTAGTCAGTATTATCGCATGGCTTACAACCTCCACACTCTCTCCTCACTTAAACGAGTTATGGAGCTTTCCTTAGTAAAAACTCTGGCTCATAAGTTCAAAACTACATGCCAGAAAATTTACAAACGGTATCGCACAATCATTGATACTAAAGATGGTACTTACAAAGTACTACAAATTACAATGGAGCGCGACAACAATAAGCCTTTGATAACTCATTTTGGTGGTGTCTGCTTGCGATGAAATAAGTGGGTCAAACTAGACGATAACCTGACTAGTCATATCTGGAACGGACGTAGCGAAGTCGTTCAACGTCTCTTAGCCCAAGAATGTGAAATTTGCGGAGCAACGGACAATATTGAAGTCCACCATATTCGTAAATTAGCATTTCCTGCGTTGTAGCAAGTGGCGTGGCAGGAGACATTCCTTCTGCTTCCTGCTCTCTGCCTTTCCCGGTAAAGCTGGTTTAATTTTCTGTAAACTTCAGCACAATTTTGCCCCGTGTTCCTCCCTGCTCTAGACGCTGATGTGCCAGAACGACCTGATCCCAAGAAAATACTGAATCAATCACTGGGCGAAGTTGATGACGCTCGATGAGTTTTGTCAAAGCCTCTAATTTTGCTCGGTACTGGGGTGAAAAAACAAAATGAATCGTCAGATTCTTACCCCATGCTTCAAGAAGCGATTGCGGTATTGCAATGTCTACAATGCTTGTAAGCCTACCAAAGGGACGAATTATTTCTAGACTACGCTGAATTGTTTCTTTGCCGATCGTATCTAGAACTAAATCCACACCCAATCCATTTGTTTCTTGACGAATGACTTCTACGTAATCTTCATTCTTGTAATCAATCACCCGATCTGCGCCCAGTTCTGTTACGAAATCTCGGTTTCTAGAACTACACGTTGTAAAAACGTATGCCCCTATTGCTTTGGCGAGTTGAACTGCGATCGAACCCACTCCACCCGCACCCGCATGGATGAGAACTGTTTCACCAACTTGTAGATTCCCCCTAGTCACTAGACAATCCCAAGCAGTTCCGCCTGCAAGCGGAAAGGAAGCTGCTTCAATGTGCGATAGATTTGCAGGCTTCAATGCAACAATCGCTGCATCAGCCACATGATACTGAGCGTAGCTACCGAATTCTCCAAAAATTTGCGGCGAGTAATACACGTTGTCTCCCACCTTGAAATCAGTCACGGCTTCGCCAATTGCCTCAATCACCCCTGAAACGTCAACTCCGATGATTGCTGGTAGACGAACCAAATCCTTATAATCACCACGGCGAGTTTGGTAATCAACGGGGTTAATCGAGGTTGCACAAACTCTGACTAACACCTGATTCGCTTTCAGTGTTGGTATGGGAACAGTTTGAATTTCAAACTTCTCAGCATCACCAAACGCAGTTAATACGGCTGCTTTCATAGATTCCATCTGTGCCAACTCCCCTTGATTTAGAATAAACAGTGACGGGATTTCGATACCGCTCAGCGGAGGTAACTCCCTAACTTCGCAATAGCCCGTTGCCGCTTGTGCGAAACTCACGGAACAATTGCAGTAACGCGGATTTCAATCCGCATCGTTGGCAGTCCAAGAGCCGCGACTCCTACCTGTGTCCAAATTGGGGCATGGTTGGGTATGTAATGACGAAATAGCTTGACCAGCACATCGTTAACTTCAGGGGGAAACCCGCCAACATGGTAAGAATTGACGTGGACAACATGCTCCCAACCCGCACCAGCAGTCGCCAAGGTTCGTTCTACGTTCCGAAACGCCTGGGCAATCTCGTCCGCGAGCGATTCGGGAATTTGCAGGTTGTCATCCCAACCACCTTGTCCAGATGTCTCCACGCGATCGCCAATTTTTACTGCTTGCGAGTAATGCAATTCATTCAGCAGGCGTTCCCCATAACCAGGGGTGACAAAAAACTTGGGCTTATTCATGGTGTTCCTTGTGTAGTACGTTTGACTCTATCTCGCGTTGCTGAAACGAGTTTGTTTCGGCATCATCCGATTTAGACGCTAATGTTTAGAATTCACTTGCCATGTGATTACAATAATTTCTGCAAATAGTAAGACAACTATCACCCGCAAAAACGCTTGTAAAATGGCTTCCATTGTCCAGTTCTGACTCTGAACCTCCCAGATCATCCAAACAATATTGAATCCAATTACCAACCAGGGTATAATTACCGCTGAATTACGTCTGCGATAGAAGCGGATCGTCGTCTCGCGCCAAAATGGGAAGGTGCTGAGGAGACAAACAATGTAGGAGGCTCCTGCACTAACGAACAAGCTTGTTTGAAGACTCGAAGGCAGGTTCGGGTATCCAAGTGCGATCGCCGTTAGACAAACTCCCAGCGCGAGATACAGGAAAGTAAACAAGGTAAATCGTTTCATTCTTTCTCTAATAAAGTCTTCAACAGACTGCTCGTGTAGTGGCTTTGGGACTGTACCAAATCCAGCGTTATTGAAGGCAAAATCTAGCCTTCCGTAAGTTGCGACTGTTTTCTCTATCAGCGCCTTAACCTCTGGTTCACTCGATACATCCGATCTCACAAACAAACACTCCGCTCCTGTCTCACGAATCATCGCAGAAGTTGTTTCGCGTTCTGCATCGCGTCTGCCGGAGAACACAACTTTTGCACCCGCAGCACCGAACGCAATCGCGGTGGCTTGACCAATTCCCGATGTACAGTAACTAACGCCACTTTATCTTGCAGTATCATCCTGTTTCTCCTGTTTCAATCAATAAACACAATTGCAAATTCTGCTGCTAGTCGCGCCCTGCCACAATAATCTTTTCTGCTAAACCAACCGGGTTAGAAAACATGACCTCGTGACTACCGGGCATTTGTACAAGCCGAAATAGCCCCAAGCGGTTAGACATTCTCGGATGCCAACCCCACTGTTCGCCTTGAGGGAGGACATTATCTTCTGTACAGTAGAGGTAACTTTTAGGAATGGGCAGCGAGTAAAACTGCTTCAAGTCCAACTTGTCAATCCACGGTTGATACGCTTGGGGTGATAATCGTGCGTAACTGGATCGAGCCAGTTCGAGGTCAGCATCATTGAGAAGCACTTCTCTCCACATCTCAAAAGGTATAACCATCCATCATCTGATCGTTTGATTCTCTAACTAGCTCGTCGAGTAATGTTTGAAGATGCGGTGGAACGTTATCTCTAAGGCTATCTCCATCGTTGAGGACAAAGGCATCGAAGAAGATGAGCCGTCGAATGCGATCGGGAATCGCTTCGGCAACTTTCGCAATAATCGTGCCACCGAAACTATGTCCGAGTAGGACGATATCGCTTAAGTCTTTGTCTACAATGTAATCGACGATAGATTGTGTGCATTGAGCATGGTTAACGTTCTTATTCACGCCTTTGCCATGACCTGCGATCGTGGGAGCAAACGCTTGATGCCCTTTCGCTTCTAGATGGTCAACGACTGCTTGCCAAGCAGAACCATCATGCCAGGAGCCATGAACTAAGACAAAAATTGACATAGAATTCCTTTAGTTGCGATCTGAAAATCAAGCCCATTTGTTCTCTCTTGAAATGGATCGGTTCGCTGTGAGTCCACTATTAACGATCGAAAATTAACTCGCTGTATATCCGCTTTTGAGCATTGCCGATCATTCCCTCCATGCCTGCTAGGAGTGTGGCTAGGGCACTGAGAATGCTATTGCTTGTGATGTAGCGAGAGTTTGTACGTTTGAGTGTATTTCTCTGGTCTCGTGCTTTTTCAAGGCTGCTAGAGATTTGTGTTCTCATCGTATTCAATTGTGTTTCTAGAGTAGTAGAGTAGTCATTCATGAGGTTTTGCTCAATAGCTTGAAGTTTGCTCGAATGGTTATGGTGGGATCGCAACTATCATCAAGTTGCTAAAATGATTGCTATGAATCCTTTAGGGTTCACGCCAGCGGTAATCCACTGGCACCCAGGCATAACCTTGTTCTGCTGCCCGAAGGTGTCCAACGCCGGGAAAGGGCAAATGTGCGCCTGCTACCAAAATTCGGGATGCTTCCGCTCTCGCAAACTGTTTTTTACGTTGTGCCGCAGCAGCATTGGCATCGACATCATAAGCAACTGTAATTTCTGGCTTGGGAAATTGCACCGAAGCAAAGTGAACAATATCGCCCCAAAACTCGATGCTCTCGCCCTTGCTTGCCGCCACATAGCAGCTATGACCAGGAGTGTGTCCGGGTGTGGGATGTGCGGTGATTCCCGGTAGAAGGGCTGTCTTGCCAGAAAACGATTTCACCTTGCCTGCATCTAAATAAGGTTTGACAGTTTTCGCGGCTTCGTCAAAGTACTTTTCAGGAACGTTGAATCGCGTGGCATTCGCTCGATCGAGCCAGAAATGGACATCTGGCTTGCCGACATAAAGCGTGGCGGCAGGAAACACCCGTTGACCAGCTTCGACCAGCCCCCCACTATGATCTGTATGAATATGAGTCAGGAGGATTGCATCAATCTCGTTAGGCGTGTAGCCTGCTGCTTTTAACGATGTTTGAAGCTTGCCGCCCAGTTTTGGACCAAAAAAGGTTCCAGCTCCTGTGTCCACGAGTACTTGTCGATCTCCAGTGTCGATCAAGAAAGCATTAATTGATGCCTCGACAGGATTAGTCAGAAAGTTTTTCTGAAGCAGGCGATCGGTTTCTGTTGGGTTCGCATTTGACAGCAGCGTATGTAGATCCTGGGGGAGTGTGCCGTCGCTCAGGACTGTAATTGTGAAATTACCTAACTTGAATGGATAGACACCTGGCACTTGAGCGATCGCACTTTTGCTCAGTGATACCGCTGTAAAAATACAAGAGGTCACAATCATTAGCACTGTGGTTGCAACCGCTATCATCAGTCTAGAAAACATATTAGAACCCTTTTAGCGATAAAGGACTCGATAGATAATCACCCCTGAAGAAAGTCCAATAACACGGGATTGACCCGATCAGCGTGAGTCCAGTTAATGGCGTGCGGTCCGCCAGGAATGACAACTAGTTGACTGTTTTTAATCAGCTTTGAGAGTCTTGCTGCGGTGGACTCAAGTGGCAAAATGCGATCGCTATCTCCATGAACGATCAGGGTTGGTACATCAATGCGGGGCAGATCATCACGAAAATCAGTCAGCCAGGACGGTACACAATCTAAAGTCGCTTTTGCAGAAGCCCCTGCTGCCACATTCCAACTTGCCTGAATTGCTTCATTGCTAATCCGCTTACCCAGCAACACATCCACATTGAAGAATTCTTTGAAAAATGCAGAAAAGTAAGCTGGACGATCTTCAACAATCGCTTTCATAATGCCATCGAAAACGCTTTGATCGACACCTTCAGGATTGTCATCGGTCTTCAGTAGGAAGGGCGGTACTGGAGCCATCAGCACGGCTTTCTGCACACGCTCTGAGCCATAGTTGCCAAGATAGCGCGTGACTTCGCCTGTTCCCATTGAGAAACCGACTAACACAGCGTCATGCAAGTCAAGTTTAGTCATCAACACATTCAAATCTGCTGCAAAGGTATCGTAGTCATAGCCAAACGAGGGTTGGCTAGAAGCACCAAATCCTCGGCGATCGTATGTAATGACTCGATATCCGGCATTTAGCAGCACTAAGACCTGCTTTTCCCAGGAATGACCGTTGAGGGGAAATCCATGAATGAGAACAATTGGTTGACCTGTCCCCAGATCTTCGTAGTAGAGATCAATGGTTGCAGAATTTTCTTGACCAACAGTAACGTAAGGCATTGCAATCTCCTATAAATGTTGAATTTGAATGGTTAGCTGGCTGTGGTGTTATGCAGCGGCAACTGTTGGGATCTATTTCATTAATGAATTCATAATGGGGTGACAAACTCGATCAGATTGCCGTTATTGTCTTGAATCATACAGATCCGAATACCCGGATCAGGATAGCTTCCGAGTTCGAGAAATGTTTTCACACCACGTCGATTTAATTCAGCAAGAACTGCATCGACATCTCGAACTCGAAAACAAAAATGTCCGATGCCTGTTGTCCTTAATCCCTCGCCAAGATTAGTCGCGATCGGCATTCCTGATTGTGACTGAGTAGAGCCAATAATTTCGATGCGAAAGCCATATACACTGAGATAAGCCAATTTCAGATCTGGGAAAACGCCTACTGTCCATTCATGTTCGATCGTCGCATCTAGCTTTTCTTGATACCACTGAAGCGTTTCCTCATAGTTCGGTACATTCAAGCAAACATGATCGATTTGCATCGAACTCAGAGGATTTGAGCCTAGAGAAGATGTTTGAGTTAAAATTGTCATTTGAATCTCCTGTAATTGTGAATGTTCTAGATACCTCAGAGTCTTACCTTGTGAGCGAATTGGGTGCGAGATGTCCGATCGTTAATCGAAACACATCATCTGGATCGTATTTCTGCTTAAGATCGAGCAATCGCTCATAGTTCGACCCGAAGGCAAGCCGAACGCGCTCCTGTTCTTGCTCATCTAGGAGATTGACGTATCCCCCTTTGAAAGCGTAGGGTGCTAGTGCCAATTCGAGGTCAGCATCTTTGAGAAGCACTTCTCGCCAAAGCTCAAACGGTATCACCAGCGTCTGATCGTTCGATTCTCTAGCGAGGAGTCAAATAACGCTTGATAGTGCGGCGGAAGCCTATCTCTGAGGCTTTCACCATCATTGAGGTAATTTTGTTCTAACTTTTATCAAATCGGCAGCCTTTTCTCCAATCATAATTGCTGGTGCATTTGTGTTTCCTGTGATCATAGTTGGCATAATCGATGCATCAACAACTCGTAATCCTTCAATCCCCCGTACCTTGAGTTGAGGATCAACAACCGCCATTTGATCAATACCCATTTTGCACGTCCCAACAGGATGCCATGCCGTACCGCACGTTTGCCGAATATAATCTTCGATTGCTTTGTCGCTATGTACGGAACTCCCTGGAGCAATTTCCTCGCCTCGGAACTCATTAAACGCATCGGAGTACACAATTTGACGCAAAATTTTAAGTCCTTCAACCATCAGTTGCATGTCAGATTCTTTCTGAAGATAGTTGACCCGAATCAACGGTGGGTCGAAGGGGGAGGAGGAACGTAGTCTTACACTACCACGACTTTCGGGACGGGTGATGTAAAAGGGAAGGGTGAATGCCGGACCTTCACGTGCATAGGCAGGATCGACATATAAAATCGGAACAATTGTAAGTTGCAAATTAGGCACTGCATCTAAATCATTGTTGGTATGCAGAAATAACCCAGCCTCTCCCCCATTACTACTTGGCGCAAGGGGCACGTCCTGAGTAGACTGGTAGGCAATAACGGCAAGTGGGTGATCTTGAAGATTCTGGCCGACACCCGGCAAATCAACAACCACAGGAATGCCGGAAGCCCGCAGATGTTCAGCAGGTCCAATTCCAGAAAGCATTAGCAGTTTAGGAGAATCGAAGGCGCCAGCACTCAAAATCACTTCGGAGTTGACCCTAACTTGATACTCCGTTCCGTTTTGAACATACACTACCCCTACCGCGCGCTTTCCCTCAAAGAGTAAACGAGTCACCAATGCTCCTGTTTGAATGGTCAAGTTGGGGCGATCTTTAATCGGACGCAGAAATGCCACTGCTGTACTTTGGCGCTTGCCATCTTTCACGGTCACTTGGTAAAGTCCTGCACCTGACTGCTGTACGCCATTAAAGTCGGGATTTTGCTCATAGCCCTGTGCGATCGCGGCTTCCACAAAGCGTTGCGACACTTTTGCAGGAGAGAGTGGATCTGTGATGCTAAGTGGTCCATCAACCCCGTGAAATAACGATGCTCCTCGCTGCTGGTTTTCCGATTTCTTGAAGTAAGGCAGGACATCCTGATAACTCCAACCAATATTACCTAATGCTTGCCAGCTATTGTAGTCACGTTCATTGCCTCGTATATAAATCATGCCATTAATCGAACTGCTACCGCCCAAGACTTTACCGCGTGAAGATAAAATTTTGCGGTTATTTAAGTAAGGTTCCCCTTCAGTTAAGTATGCCCAGTCCACTTCCGAGCCTAAGAGTGTAGTAGGCCACAATGAGGGAACTTGAAGTTCTGGCTTGGTATCAGGACCACCCGCTTCGAGCAGCAATACTTTAGTATTAGGGTCTTCTGTAAGACGGTTGGCAACAACGCAGCCTGCTGAACCGGCGCCAATCACAATATAATCAAAAATGGCTTGCATTGGTGTATTAAGACTTGATACTTCAACTGGTAGCTGATTCGTTATATTACTCATACTTACTCCAGAGCCTTTAAACTGACATTTCAAGGTGTACTGAGTTTTAATGCTCAACTGCTTTCAAATTCTTATGGTATTTTGTTGATAAAGAGCGAACCTGCTTTGGTGTCATTCCTGTAAATCGTTTTAACTGTTGTGTTAAATGACTTTGGCTAGAAAAACCTACTTGTAGTGCAATGTCTGCGATCGCAATGTAGATATACTGACCACAATAGTTTTGCTAAATTGTCGTATCAGTAGGCAAAATTCCAGGTAGCCCCCGAAATCTCGTCGCCGATCTTGGCAGAAATGCGATCGATCATTGTTAGTTCTCCTTAATCTAATATTAAAGATGCTTAATAAACTTTTCGCTTTTGAGCGATTGGATTATAGCGATAAAGCCATGCTTCAAAGTCATCCTGACTCCTAAAAGATGGTTTCATCATTTCAGTGAATGTGTTTTCACTATCGGGTTGATAAGCTTTATAACCCTGAGTAGCACTGCGATCGTAAATAATTGCTGTACGAGGAATGCGACTGTTTTCATAAGCATTAAGTGCCGCCTCTATATTCGGAGCGACGGCAAGACACTCTGCTAGTTCGTAAGCGTCCTCAAACGCCGTATTTGCACCTTGTCCTAGAGAGGGGACGACAGGATGAGCCGCATCTCCCAAGAGCGTCACTCTACCCTTACTCCAACGATCTAAGGGCGGGCGATCGCAAATAGGGCGCTCTACAATATCTGCTGCGGGTGTGGCTGCGATTATCGCCCTTACAGGCTCTGCCCACCCTGCAAATATTTTCAAAACGTGAGTCTTAGCATCGGTTGCCCGTCGATTAACATAATCGTCTGCCGATAATGCACTTGTACCCCAAAAGGTATAACCATCCCCCACATCCATCAGCATGGAATTTTGACCATTGGATGACGTTATTACAGTTGTTGCGTTGGGAGACAATTGCTCGTGAGAATATCGAACGAGCGCCCGCCAAGACATTCGCCCTGCATAGTTAGGAAACCCATCTCCTATTATTCCCTGCCTGACAACAGAATTAATGCCATCTGCGCCAATCAGCAAGTCTGCTTGGACTGTTTTTCCATCTGGAAAATAGACCTTAACACTGTCGTCTTGCTCCTCAAAGCCTACACAGCGATGCTGAAGATGAATGATTTCGGGCGGTAGTACCGATGCCAGAATGGCTTGCAGTTTTGACCACTGAATCATTAACATGGGCTGTCCATATCTCTGCATTATTTCCATTGACTTTGATGCGATCGTCTCTCCAGTGCTGCGTTTCAAGATTAGAGTATGGATTGGACTGCCTGCTTTTATTAATGTCTGGGCTATCCCTGGTTGAACCGCATTGAGGCTATTCAAACCGTTTGGGGTTAAGCTTAGACCCGCACCAATCGGTCGCAAAACTTTGGCTCGCTCGTAGACTTGTACTTTAAATCCCTTCGTGAGTAGTGCATTCGCGGTTGCCAAACCGCCAATTCCACCTCCAATAATTGCAATGTTCATAAAGCTATTTCTATCAGTATTTATTGTTGAATTTTGCTTTCAATTAATCTTCTAAAATAAAACTCACTGGACAAAGAGCTTGGAGTTTTCGTCAAGTAACCAGTGAATGAAGTTCAGCGTCTCGTACAAGCTTGTCGCATTAAAAGACGGTTGTTTTGATAGACCTCTAATGTCCCAGCCTGCGGATCATCCAACGTCCCATCCCAGACCCAATATTCATAGTTGCCACTCCCAAATTTGTACACTCGAACGCCTTCTGTCGCTTGGCTGGTTCCTCCACCCAAACTTAAATTACCGTTAGGACTGATGGCACGATAAAGCAGTTCACCAGACCGATAGTTTCGCCAAATGTCAATGTTGTAACTACCCTGGCATTGAGTACTCAAGATGAGGTCGGCTGTAGAATCAGCAGCGGCAGGCGAGGAGAAATAACCTGAGATACAGATAGGCAGAGTGAAGAATAATACGGCTCTTTTGAGGAGTGTTTTCATTGTGTAGAACTCATTGATTGAAATAGTTCAGATCGAATTGCTTTAGCAGCGTGCTTGCTAAAATCAGCTAGCTTGATCGGAGGTACTTATTCCTGAGATCAAAACCGAACATTCACAGGTTGCTCATTCACGAGGCTTGATTAATTCACTGTGTATCCGCTATCAATTACTAACTGTTGACCAGTTATGAATAGAGCTTAGTGACTTGCAGCAACAATGGCTGCTATCAACTCTGTTATTCTCCAGCGTCCGGTATATCGAATGTTATTGATAAATAGGACTGGAGCAGCCGTTATTCCACTCTTGCATCCACTTTCGATATCTTCATTGATGCGATCGACATGCACTTGTTTGTGCAAGTCTTTGAGAAACTGAGGAATATCAAGCCCTAAATCATTAGCGTACTCGACAAGATAACCATTCTCCAACTTTTGTTGATGGATAAATAAAGTGTCGTGCATTGACCAAAACTGTCCTTGAACAGCGGCGGATTCAGCGGCTTGGGCTGCCCGTTGAGCATGAGGATGAATCTGTATTTGCGGAAAATGACGGAAGATAAAGCATAAATAATCCTCTCCAAAAGAAGCACTAAGCTCTCGTCCTATCGCTTTAATCAGCTTGTAAACGTCCGCACTTCTAGAGCATTGATAGTCTCTATACATCACCAGCACGACCTTGGCACTCAGCACACCTTGCATCCAATCTTGGGTTGAAGGCGGTACAAGTAAGGAACTGTGGCTATGATCGTCGTTCATTTTTTTACATCTGCATCAAACATGGAACGCTCGGCATCACCCGCCGCGCACACAACTAAACAAGCATCCAATCTTGCGAATGAAAGCCGCGCTATTCGCGGTCGGGTGCATGCCGTTGTTAGACTGTGTGCCACAAGGCCAGAGTCGTCAATTAGCGCACGAGCAAGTCCAGTTGGCGTACATCTAGACCGGCCTCACGATAGTACTTCCGAGTCAGCTCAAGTGCGGTGAAACCATCCTCGTAGGCAGCAAAGCCGCCGTCGACCGACTTGTTTAGATAGATCAGGCCACCCTCAACTATGAAAAGAATTATCGTCGGCTCTGGTGAGTCCTCGGTGATAACCAGCGTGTGAGCCTCACCGGCAGGTTCGTAAGTAAACGTTCCGGGCTTTGCCACCCAGTCATGCTCTAGGTATCGCCAATGACCACGCATCGTATAGCCATGAACATTACCCACGTGGTAATGAGTGCCCAGCATGGCTCCGGGGAGACCTTTCAGAACTACGCTGAATCCGCCAGACGTGACGTTGAAGCAGCAGGGCTGGAACCAGACACCATCTGCATAAGGAACCCAGAGGCGGTCATCTTTCAAGTTGGTGTTGGTAATGAAGTGTTCGCGGCTCCTTCGATTAGGATCGAGGCCGTCGGTGAAACTATTGAAAGCGGTGATTGGCATTTGTCCCTCCTAAAAACTAGCTGCGTGCCAATCGTTCAAGGCAAATTTCATTGAACGATGTGTAGTACTACGACCAGTCAGGTGCTTAAACTGTTGCGTCAAATGACTTTGACTGGAGAAGCCGACTTGTAAAGCAATGTCTGCAATTGCTAAATCCGTTTTCGACAGCATCAATTTCGCCCGTTCGACTCGCTGTTGAATCACATACTGGTGGGGCGGGATTTTTGTAGCCTGTTTGAACAAACTGGCAAAGTAGGTTGGACTAATGTTGATGACCTCTGCAATCTCAGCCAGTAACAAATCTCGAGCAAGGTGAGTATTGATATAGTCGAGTACTTGTTGCAATTGGGTGCGTGTTAAGCCTCTGTTCTTGAATTGAATTGTCGGCATTGTAATTGTTATCATAGTTTCAAAGATGGCAATTTTGTTCAACAAAACAGGCAAAAGCTAGCCATCGAAATTAGATAGCTTACTAGCACTAAAAAACAAGTCATACCAATTCAAAATTAAGAAAGTTAGAATTAGTAATGCTTTCAGGGTTTATATCTGTCTCATTTTTTTAGGGAATTGGTATCAGATATGAATTGGGAGCAGAAATCGGGAACTTAATGACTTGCACTAACAATAGTTGCTATTAATTGCTCAAGGCTCCAACGACCGCTATAGCGAATTCCGTTAATAAACAGTGCTGGTGCAGTTATTACTCCGCTGTGGTGTCCACTTTCGATATCTTCGTTAATGCGATCGACGTACATTCGCTTGGATAGATCTTGCAGAAATTGGGAGATATCGAGTTCTAAACGATTGGCATACTCCACCAGATAGCCGTTATCCAACGCGTGTTGATGGGTGAATAGCATCTCATGCATCTGCCAAAATTGACCTTGCGCTGCTGCTGCTTCCGCTACTTCCGCTGCCTTGTGTGCTTGAGGATAGATTGAATTTTGAATAAAGTGACGAAATACTACACATACCCGATTCTCCTCAGGAAACATGGAATCGAAATGTTGCTGAATTGCCTGAATCAACCGATGCACTTCCCCACACTGAGGAGATTGATAATTCCCATATTCCACGAGTACGATTGGGGCGCTGAGTATCCCCTGGTAGTGATCGCGTTGTGAAGGCGGAACAAAGAGTTGATTAGGATTACTATCTTGATTCATCGGACTTTTTAGCAAAAAGGATTTCTCATGGCATAAAGTGATTGCCATGACTCATATCTGTGATTTTTCTTAACTGAAATGATTGAACCTCACCCTGTCATTTGTATGACTTCATCCTATGAAATTAATGCAGCGTTGTCGCCAACCCAGAGTTGAGTGTTTGCAGGGATGAAACGACAATTGCTACCTGTCTCTACAACTAATCATCAACCGAACTTAAGTTCAGTCACAATTTGGTGAGTCCCCGCTTCAGGGCTGTGACGACTGCTTGAGTGCGATCACTCACGCCCAATTTACTCAAAATTCGGTTGATGTGGAATTTAACAGTACTTTCAGCAATATTCAAAGCCGCACCAATGTCATGATTGCTTAAGCCGTCTGCCATTAGATGAACTATCTCTTGCTCTCGATGTGTCAGCTCTGGATTTTTCATGCGTTGCACCAGTTTAGCAGCAACTTCAGGAGGAATATATTGTTGCCCGCTGTGAACGATATGAATGGCATCGAGGAGTGCATCCGGTTCAGCATCCTTGAGCAGATAACCTTTGGCTCCGGCGTGTAATCCACGATAAATATCTTCGTCACCATCATACGTGGTTAGCATAATAATGCGAGCATGGACAAATTCAGCACAGATTGCCACGGTCGCATCAACACCGCTCATCTGCGGCATCCGTAAGTCCATTAAGGTGACATCGGGCTGTAATTGTCGATATTGATTGATCGCTTCCTGCCCATTCCCCGCCTGCCCCACCACCGTCATGTCCGGCTCATTTTCAATCATTGCGGCTAGTCCTTGTCGGACAATGGAGTGATCGTCAACAATCAAAACGCGGATTGCTACAGACTGACTCATACTGCTGCCTCCCGATGCACAGATACGATCACTTCCGTTCCCTGCTTTAGCTGGCTGTCAATTGAGAGATGTGCTCCAATGTGCTCTGCTCGTTCGCTCATACCCAACAAGCCAAACCCCTGACTGAGGGTTGTGCTGTTGACTTCAAATCCTTGTCCATCGTCCCTAATTCGTAAAAAGCATTGTGTAGATTCATAGACTAACTCAATCCGGATCTCGTTCGCATGAGCATACTTAACCGCGTTTGTAAATGCTTCCTGTCCAATTCTCAGCAGGTTATTCTCAGTGTCAGGGGGTAACGCATAGGGCGTGCCAACAATCTCACAAATCAAGCGGGTTTCGGTTGAAAATTGCATACTAGATACAAATCTCTCCAGCGCAGTCCACAGGTTGCCCTCCTCTAGTAACTGGGGACGCAGTGCCGCAACGGATCGTCGAGCCTCTGTCAGCCCGCTGCGAGCTAGATCGCGCACGGTTTTAATATGTGATTGTATTGCTTCTGGGTTGGTTTTTACTAATCGAGAAATAGCTCCCATATGAACCAGAACACCTGTAAACGCCTGGGCTAGTGTATCGTGTATTTCACGCGCCATGCGGTTGCGCTCTTCTAAAATCGAGGCTCCTTCTGCTTGCTTTTGCAGCGTAATATCTCGCGCCAGCCAAATTACCTGCTCGTGCCGAATTGGTGCAATGCGTGCCGAAAACCAGGTTTCTCGTCCAGCCATCCACCGACTGTATTCAACTGTGAGTACTTGTTGGGTTCTCAGCACCTGCTGAATGTGATTCAGGAATTCATCGGCTTGTTCTTTGGCAAAAAGTTGATGCAGCGTTTTGCCAGTACACTCCTCTCCATAGGATGAATTTCCTTTGATTGTGTAGATCAATTGCCCTTCAGCATTGAAGATACACAGCGGATCGGGAATGGCTGAAACGAGCGCCCGCAGTTCTGCTTCAGAGTCTTGCAACGCGGCTTCTGCTTGTTTGAGATCGCTAATATCCGCAACCACCCCTTCGACGTATCCATCGGCTGCATTCAGACAAGAAGAAAGAAGCCCCCAAAACACTGTCCCATCTCGTTTTCGCAGTTGTGCTTCATAGCTTCGCAGTTCCCCATCCCGCTTCATCAACTCATGGGCTTGTTGGCGATCACTGGGATTTACAAAATAGTCGATGCTGTGTTCTAGCCCAATGATCTCTTGGGGTGAATCAAAGCCCAACAGGTTGGCAAGGCGTTGATTGGCATCGAGAATTAATCCATCCGAGATGCGGTTTCGGAAGATGCCAACCTGCGAGTTTTCAAAGATAGCTCGGAACTTGGCTTCACTGCGTTGTAACGCAGCAGTTCGTTCTGCGACCTGTTGCTCTAAAGTGCAGTTGTAGTCGGCTAGGAGTTTCTCGGCTTGTTTGCGCTCTGTAATGTCTTGAAAGGTAGCGATCGCATAAGTGATATTGCCCTGTTGATCAAAAACTGGTGTTCCCCGTGCCTCAATTAGAATTGAGACATGATCTCGACGAATTTCTATATCTTCAGTCCTAATGCGTTCGCCCCTTAATGCCTGTACAGCAGGCAAGCTCTCCACTGGATAGATTTGATCCGTTCCCGCTACATAAAGCTGATAAGCCTCTGAGATCTGCTCCGGTGCTATGGAAGTATCAGTTTCTTTGCCCGTGAGTTGATTGCCGTATTGGTTGGTATAGTAAGGGCGACCCGCCGCATCCACGATCGCAATTCCCACCGGAATCGCTTCGAGGAACTGGGTGATCTTGCTTTCCTTAGCCCGCAGTTCTGAGTAAAGGTTGGCATTTTCGATGGAGATTGCTGCTTGAGTCGATAATAGCTGCAAGACCTGCGATCGCTCTGGTGTAAATACTCCAGCTGCTAACCGATTTTCTAAATACAATACACCGACCAGCTTGGCTTGATTCAGCAGCGGCAAACAGAAAATAGATTGAGGCTGGTTCTGTTGAATGTATGGCTCATTAATAAAAGCACCTTCACGAGTCGCATCATTTAAGGTGACAGGCTTTAGAGTCCGAATCACATATTGAATGATTGATTCTGGCAATTGATCGGCAATTGGAATAGACTGTAACACCTGAGTCGCACAACCATTGTCATCGGTATTAAGTTCACAAGCCGCTTCAATCGACCATTCTCCTGAGTGTTCTAAAATCAGATATCCGGTTTGTGCGCCAGCATTCTCAATTAAAGTTTGCATCAGTGATCGCAGCAATTGCTTCAGTTCAATTTCACGAGAAATCGCCTGTGAAGCTTTCATCACTGCTGCTAAATCGAAAGCAGTGTTGAAGGGATTAGTGATGGTTTCAGCAGTAATAGGAATTGATGTGGAAGCGGCTCTAGATGACTGAGAAAAGAACTGTGGATAGCGTTTTTCTAAGTCTTTAACTTTAGCGGTTGCGCCCCAGCGATCGTAGCAATAGTGCGCCTCTTTCATGTAGGTTTGAGCAATCTTTTCTCGACCTCGCGCCAGATAATGTTTAGCTGTTAATTCATAAGCTAATGCTTCTTCCTGAATAAACTCATGTTCAGCAGCACCTGCGATCGCTTGTTCATAAAACTCTTCAGCCTCAAGAAATTGCCCTAAGACTCGCGCTTTCTCTGCCTTGACTAAATGGTATTTGTGCAAAAAATTCATTGGGGCGTGTTCTGCCCATTTTTGCATCTTTTCTTGGTTGGCATTAACGCGATTCAACCAGGGTGCTTTTTCAGAGCTTGAAGCATTTGTCCACAAGCTCAAAACGATTAGGGAGTCATAGAAATGAAATAGAGCTACAGAGAATAATGATGTGGCTGCGCTTAAATACGGTTCTGCCAAAGTAGCCGTTTTTGCAGCTTGCTCATACTCCCCGAACAAGTAACATAAAATCAGCTTATTTGAGTAAAAGAAGTGAAGGCCAGTTCCATCCTTGGCCGCGATCGTCCATGATAGTGCTTGCTCTTCGTCATAGAGACCACCTACTAAGCGGCTTGGGTTTTCAGATTGACCTCGCAGGTTAATGATTGTTTGTTGCAACATTGCCAGGTAGGTGGCAGGAATCTCTCGTCTAATTTGATGGGTGGCTTTACGATAAATCGCTGTTTGTTGTTCCAGTTGGGTCAGTTCGTGTCCTGCAAAAAAGGAGTTATAACATACGTTTAATGTACAATAACCCGCAGATTCAAACTCTCCACTTTCTATACCGCTTTGATAACCCTCAGCTAAACCAGGGAAGGTTTCTTTAAGGTGGTCTTTCCAGGGAATGATATGGATACTCACCATCATCAATGCTTTGCAATTACCTCTCTTGTTATTTGATCGTTTCGCTAAATTTAAAGATAATTTGCCAAATCGATAGCCCAGTTCAAAGTCTTGTTCAACGCCACATAGGATCATGCCATAGCCAACATAACCAAGCGGCGACCAGATAGCGTTTCCATAGGCGATCGATAAATTCACTATCTTGCATATAATCAGCACCATCAGAGCGGGTGCCGAAATAAAAGCCGAACTATATATGCCTACTAAAATGTAGATTGCTGCCAGTGGCACAGGTTCAGTCATCTCTGGCAAATCAATCAAATCTTCGATTTCCCGCCCAGCCAATCGTGAAGCGGTTTCCTCTAATCCTGCTTGAACATCTAACTGACTTGGAGCTTCCACTAAACTAATTCCTAAGCGTTGCAGCACTTCCAAGCCAGTTTTCAGGGCCTCCTTAGGTGCGCCCCACGACATCCATGCTTGAATCCTGCTATCGTAAACTTTCACGGTGTCTAGCACTGTCTTCGCACGGTTGAGCACTGCTTCTGCAAGCCGCTCCATTTCGTCAAAGTGACCACTGAGGTAGGCTGCCTCTGCTGCCTCTGAATGCAACACCAAAGTTAGGTCATACTCACGCTGCCAACTTTCCGCATCAAGGAGTTTAAGTCCTATATTGAAATACTTGAAAGCGGCTTCATAAGCCGTCGCTGCCAGCGCTTTCTGACCTGCTTGCAAATTCAGTTTGGCAATCTCATTCCGTTGGGATTGCTCACTGATTAACTCGGTTCCACAATTCAGATGATCCACAATTTCAAACAGTCGGGCTGATAGTTGCTCTGGTAAAGTCTTTTCCAGTAAATTGCGACCAATCTGCAAATGAACAACTTGTTTGTGCGACTCATCAATTAAGGCATAGGCAGCTTGCTGAACGCGATCATGCAAAAACTTGTAGTCTTGAACTAACAAGTTTTCGTCTAATTCAGATAGAGGTTGAATTAATCCAGCATTTATTGCAGCTAGTAAATCTAGAGAAATTACTTTCGGCGATTTTTCACAAGCGATCGCTAACGTCTCTAAATCAAATTCAGCTCCAACACAAGCGGCTAAGCGGAGAATTTGCCGTGTTTCTTCTGGCAGTTTCTTCAACTGGATCAGTAGCAACTCCACTACATTATCAGTAATATTTTGGGCTTGAATTTGAGCAATATCCCACTGCCAGCTTAACTGTTTCGCATTAAAGATTAACAGATTTTCGCTGTACAGCATTCGCAAAAATTCACCGACAAAGAAAGGGTTGCCTTCGGTTTTGCGTAACACTAATTGGGCTAAAGAACGAACGGTGTCAATATTGCGACCTAGCGTCTCGGCAATCAGTTGACTCAAGGGTTCGAGCGTTAAGGGTGCTAAGGTAATCTCCTGAAGTACTGCCCCTTTGTTTCGTAGTTCTAAGAGCGTTAATACTAGTGGATGCGTTGGATGCACTTCATTATCTCGGTAGGCTCCAATCAAAAATAGATCTTGGGTTTGCTCGTCGAGTAATATTAACTCGATTAACTTTAGCGTTGCGGAATCGATCCATTGTAAATCGTCTAAGAAGATGACCAGGGGATGTTCTTTTGAACAAAACACCCGCACAAAATTTTGAAAGATTCGATTGAAGCGATTTTGAGCTTCCGTTGCTCCAACTTCGGGTAAGGGTGGCTGTTTGCCAATAATTAATTCAACTTCCGGAATGACATCAATGATGATTTGCCCATTGCTTCCTAAAGCTGAGAGCAGACGTTCTTGCCACTGTTGCACTTGCTCATCCGGTTCCCCCAGAAGTTGCTGCACCAACTTTTGCAGGGCATCCACAATGGCGCTGTAAGGAATATTGCGCCTGAATTGGTCAAATTTACCCGATATGAAATAGCCGTGCTTTGCTGTGATGGGTTTATAGAGTTCTTGCACCAATGCTGTTTTGCCAACGCCAGCGTAACCAGCAACGAGCATGAGTTCGACATTAAATTGAGCATTTTCTCTGCCTGACTCTAGTTGACAAATTTTGCCAAACGTCTCTTTTCTAGCTACTCTGTCAAACGCCGCCAATAATGCTTTAGTCTCCTCTTCTCGTCCATACAGTTTCTGAGGAATGCAAAACTGTTCTGAAACATCTTGTAGTCCCAACGACATGGCGTTGATCTGACCCATTTCTGCCAGTTGCCCGGCGCAGTGTTCTAGATCCGCTTTGATGCCCCAGGCACTTTGATAGCGATCCTCCGCATTTTTCGCCATCAACTTCAAAATTATCCCTGAAATGGCTTTGGGAATCGTGGCGTTCAATTCATGCACAGGAATCGGCGGTTTGGCAATATGACAATGAACTAGCTCCAGGATGTCTTGAGTGGGGAACGGTAGCTGTCCAGTTAACAGTTCGTAGAAGGTTACGCCCAGCGAGTAGAAATCGGTGCGATAGTCGAGCATCCGGTTCATCCGCCCGGTTTGCTCTGGCGACAGATAGGCAAGCGTGCCTTCTAACACATGGGGACTTTTGAAGGTTGGATTCGTGCGGTTAAATTGGGTCGCAATCCCAAAATCAATAATTTTGACAACGCCAGTATCCAGGTTGAGGACGATGTTTCCAGGGTTGATATCTTTATGAATGATATTGGCTGCATGGATTCTGCCCAGAATGTAGCAAACAGTGATCGCCACATCTAGAAAAGTGGATAAAGGCATGGGGCAGAAGATATCTGGGCGCTTGTGCATCCATTGCTCTAGGGACTCTCCCCCAAAATCCTCTAAGATAATTGCCAGAGTGCGTTGATAGTCCTGCTGGCTGTATGCCTTGACAACTCCTTCCAGATTTAGGGAGCGGGTAATTTTATATTCCTGTCTGTAGCGAGTTAGTTCTTGGGGAGAGGGATAATCAAGCTTTAGCATTTTGACGATGATCCCTACTCCATCGTCTCTGATGCCTCGATACACCAGAGAATTGTCACTTTCGTATATTTTGTTTTGGATAGCAATACCAGGTAGAACAATCATAGAGCAACTCTTGAGAGGATAATCTGGCATAATCCAAACTATACAGTAATCCAGCTATCTAGATTTTTCATCTTCTGAAATCCTATTTGGTTTTGTTCATTTCTAGCCAGTTGCAGAGTGATGGCGTTCACTTACGAGCGCTGTATCAATATGTAGAGCGTTTCTACAGCACTCACGCTTACAACTGGCATAGCACGGGACACCAGTTGCGGAAAGTTTTGCCCTATCCCTCGTACAACTTCTTCACTGTCCCGTTATGGTGATATATCCATTCAAACTGCAACCCAAAGACATTGGATGCCAAATTGCCAAAATTGTTCAGGGGTTATCTTATCTCGTATTCAGACTCCAGAAGATTCAACAATTTCTCTTCCACAGCAGTAAGATAAGGTCGATTCAGCTTGCCCAATAACTGCAACAGACTTTTGACTGTCTCCTCCAGCGAATCGGAATATATTCGTGTAATGCGATCACTAATCTCCTTAACCTGCTGACATTCGGCAGGCAGGTAGTTGAAGGACTTTAGGTGCTGCAACCCAATTGTGTACTCGCCATCCCAAACTCTCAGGGTGCAACTAAAGTCATTCACTTGGCTTACGATACCCCAGCAGCCACCCTTGCCCCTAAGTTCTGGATTATCTTTGGCTAAGATTTGGCATACCTCGCCTAATTGATAGGTGTTAGGTACTTGAGTACGTTCCATTATTCGCTGCACCGCATCTTTGACGATCCGGTGTGAGGGTACTTTCCCGTTGGCAGACTCTACAGCTTGCTCCCATGCTTCGGGCTGAATGTCCGGGTCAAGCTTGGACAGTGGCCTGATTTGCCACTCATTAGTCGGCAAAATGTGAACGGAACGTTCACATTTTTCCACCAAATTATCAAAAATAACCGCAGCTTCTATTAAATGGTAGGGCTGTCTGCGGCTAAAACCAAAGCGTTCGCGGCAATAATCTTCAAAAGTTTTGTGCGTGGAACGATATAATCTGCGATCGCGTAACTCAGTCAATGCCTTCCCTGCTTCAAAGAAGGCTCGTTCTACCCTACGCTCCAAATGCAAGCGATCACTCTGCTCCTGCTCGGTCAATTCAGGTACTTCAACAGCAGCAATATCGATGATTGTTGAAGCTGGGTTTTCTGAAGGGGTAATGTCTGAGTTGATGGGCAGTTCTGGATTGCTTAATGCGGCAGAGGTGGCTTGTTTACGCTTACGGGGTGGGGTGTTCATGCTTCCACCTCTTCTGGCTTAAGTATGCTTAGGAACAAAAATCCTTATGATGCCTCCTTATTAGGTGTTAACCATAATACCTGAGTATTAGATTTAGCTGGTTTACCAGAATTAGATAATTGCTCATTTTCGGCTTTTTGTAAACCTTTTGATTGAATATCCCCAGTTGTAGGGTCGCCATCATGATCAAAAGTGTAGTCAAACAAATCTCCAGGTGTAATTATTCGGTTATCACCTGCGGCTTGATACGCCTTTGTTAAACCATTACATAAACTGTTTAAAACTCTCCCACTGATCTGTTCAATTTCATCAGCGTTTTTCAGTTTTGAAATGGACGTTGGGTGGATACCCGAAAGTTCAGCAAGTTCTTTGTTGCTGATTTTCTTCTCTGCCATTAATATTCTTAGCCGCCAACGAATCATCTTTTGAGAGTCTTTTTTTGTTTTCCTTACTCTCATAGTTTCCTCCACTAATGCTTTTATAGCTAGATCGCTTACTTAAAGCGATTCCTTCAAATATAGCAGCCATCATAATTAATATGCAAGCTTGACAAATATATAGCGAGGTCGCTACATTTATAGATAGCAAAAAGCGACCGCACCTCTCTCGCAAATTGGAAGCGATCGCTTTTGCAAAACATCCACCATACAGATGGCATAACCAATATAATGACATACCAAATCTACAGCCAACAACAGCTGCAACTGAAATCGATTGCGCGGCTCAAGCAAATCTACAGCGAAATCGCCTGCACAGTCGAAGTAAGCGATAAACGCTGCAAGGATGCCTGGATTTCCGCCATTGTTAATTATCAGGCAAGCAAGATTCAGAAAGTCACCCTTGCTGCCCCCGACAACCAAGCCCTCGCCCAAGCTGAACTCGACAGCTACATCGCTGACCAAGCCCAAGTTGTAGCTCCCGAACCACTCAGAATAGTCGAAATCTCGTTTGACCATCACGAATATTATGCTGGTAATCAACTGATAGCCAGCATCAGCAATGACGACAACCATTTAACCCAACCCTGGGTAGTCATGGTAAATGATAAAGAAGTATTCCGTGCCAACACTCTAATGCGTTGCGATCGCTTCATCTGCACTCACTATAAAGACGGCACACTGCCAGTAAAAGCTTTTGTGCAAGGGAGCAGGGGTGCAGAGGGGAAAAACTTACAACAGCTTTCTCCTCTGCCCCTCTGCACCTCTGCCCCCATGCCTTCCTCTTCTACTGAAAACCAAATCATGGCGCATATCTTCAACGAGTGCCAGAACTACAACAATTCGCAATTCGCAAGTCGCAATTCGCAATTAAATGCCATAACTAAAAGTGAAAAGCCTTACACCTGTAATAATTCAATTACTAATTACGTTCACAATTGCGAATTGCGAACTGCGAATTGCGAATTGCTTAGTAACTGGTGGGTGAAGAGGCGTTATTCAGTCCAGCAGCAGTATTCTAACTCGGTGCTTGATGCCGTGCGCTCATTGTCGATGGTGGACGTGTCTACTGATGGTAAATCGATTTTTGAGGAATATTTTTTAGATCAGCCGTTAGAACAGCTAACTGGCGATAAATTGCAACGGCTGCTGGAGAAAGCGGAGTTAGTCACAGCTTAAGTCTTGGGCTTCGCCTGGGAAAAGGTTAAAGGGGAAAGGGGAAAGGTGAAATTTCTTCATTCCCTTCCCCTTTGCCCTTTCCCCCTTTCCCTCAATAATCCCTTCATTCACCTATTCATCTATGAAACCGACAATCTCAATCCCCCAACATTGGGCATACCCACGCTTTGCTTTGGATCAACGTACAGAACAAGGCACGATTCTAGGACTTTACTACTATCCTTCTGGCACAGAGTTGGCTGAACAATTTGATGAGGGCTGGCGTTATGTACTGATGCCTAACAAGAATTCTGACGATATATCGTACTTGCAAGAGAATCAAATTCAACCGCTCTCTCCACAGGCATTGTTCACACAAATTACCGCAGAGATTGACTTTTATCAACAACAGATAAACATTCTCAACCGACAGTTAACCGTATTAACTAAGGGTGCAAACAATGGCTAATTCTACAAACAACTTTGACCGTAGAGCAAATCATTTGCTGCGTTCGATTCAGCTTTGTGGTGGTTGTGTACCTCTGCATCGGCTTCAGTTCCAATTCTCTGATTCAGTTATTCAAACTCTGTTAGATAAAGAATTGGTGCAAGTGCAGAATACCGGACGCGGCTTCTTGTTGGAAATTGCCGAAGATTTTTAGGTTATTAATCCCAGGAAAGAAAAGCATGATTGACCATATTAACGCCTTGAAAACAAGTTGGTATCTTTCCCCACCTTGGGGACAAACAATTGCATCCGTTGAGGTGAATTTACTGGAGAGAGTTTACCTAAGAACCACAAGAACATTTGGCTATTGCTGCGGTATGCAATGGAAGCATGAATCCTGGATTTATTCAATTGATTGCCGTAATGAAATACTCCACGCTACACAAAACCAAATCATCGGGACGGGAGAATTAGAAACTCTCACTGTGCAAAAACCTGCTTTCGTTCTGGGCGAAAGAGTGATGCTCTGTTCTCACGATAAGGGAACAAAACAACGGCTGATTTTGGGGATTGCGCTGGTGAATAATTCTTGGTTTTACCTTGTTGAATTGGTGTCGCCAACCTTAACTCAATCACGGACTATATCGAATCGTTTCTCATTGGTTGGTGAAAAAAGTTTGGTACGCGTGAATGCCTAATTCTCCTAATCAACAACAAATTATCACCCAACTAAAGTTATGTCACAAATCGAAGTCGCTCAAATTATTGAACAGATAAAGCAAGAAATCACTGTTGACTCTAATGGACAAGGTAAAGCTAGTATTCGAGCTACAGCAAGACTCGCCAATATCGATGCTACTGGATTAGTCAGAAGTCTCAAAACTGCTGTAGACAATTCTCGGTCTAAACTGGTTGAAAAGCTTATCCGTAAAGGGTTTGAAGCCGTAGAGATTTTAGGGTGGTCGCAGTCCGGTATCCCTGACATAGCAGTTGCCGCCATACTTCACTATTACGGCTACGAAGCGGGGAAAAGATGCAGTGAACAAGCAAGATTAGCCTGTGAAGCATTTGAAAGTATCGGTGTTCGCGCCTGGATGCAAGACATTATGGGCTGGACAAAACCCGCTACTCAACCACAAGAACAACCCACTACACCAGCCCTCCCCCCAGTTGAACAGCGATTGCATACTCTTGTCTTGGCAATGAAGACTTTAGCTGAGTTAACTGGTGGCAGACTCAACCCGTACATCGAACAGCAATTTAAAGACTATGCCGGGAACCTTTTGGCAGAACACAACAGAAAATTGCTCACCCCTTCAGAAGAACGCTGGCTGGGCGTGGTGAATTTTGCAGAAAGCGAACTCGGTAAAAAAGTCCCCATGAGCGGCGCTCACTATCGCGGACACTTGGGCACATGGGTGAGAACATTCTACCCTCAGTTAGGCTCACGCCAAGAGACACGGCTGGTCAATGGTGTGCAGCAGCCCATCTATGTTTACGCTTGCCATGATCCGGCTGTTGCGGCAGGCTTAACCAAAGCTGTAGAAGAGTTCTTTGCCCATCCCAGTCCTAATGCAGCGCTAAGGCAGGCGGGGGCTTTCGCTAGTAAGAAGGAACCAGTGCTGACCAAGTGAAAGCGAACGCCCCCACCACAGAAACGTTCGCTAATCTAAAGATGGAATTTTTTGCTAAAGCATCAAATATCACCAACAACATTAAAAGCTTCTCTTTCACGTAGTCAAGCAACTACCAAACTTCTGACATGATCCGTTACAAAGATGACTACTCTAGCAAATAATACACATCTCAAAAAAGTGTCGTAACTTCAAGATTTCTAACAATCAAAATAAAAAGCGATTGCCACTCAATAAGTAACAATCGCCACACAAAGATACTCCTTACTTTCAGGATAACGGATATGAAAGTCATCGTTACATTAGTTGAAAAAATCACATCAGAAGCTCACATTGATATTCCCAATGGGTTATCAAAAGCAGCAATTAAACAGCATATAACAGACCGCTATAACAGTGGAGAAATGCAAGCAGATTTGAATATTTACCAAGTAGATTTTGAATCTATGAGCGCCAAGATTGTAAAACAAATGGGAGAGAGTTTATGACTGTTGCACAACTACTGACACCACAACCACCTATAAGTGCATCTATAGAAACTTTTGGTAGACATCCTCTCAACTTCTACGAGTCACCTTCATGGTTCACAACTGAACTACTGCGCCATGTTCCCTTATCTAATGTGATTGGTGAGCCGTGTGCGGGGCATGGAGCGATCGCTTCTTTACTTAGAGTGTGGCCTTACACCAAGCAAATGTGGACGAACGATATTGATCCACATAAAGCAGCTGATTATCATCTGGATGCAACACTATCCGATTCATGGGCTAAGTTTCCCGATTGCGATTGGATCTGCACTAATCCACCATACGCGGAATTTGCTGCACCCATCATCAAGAATGCCTACCAGAAAGCTCGTGTAGGTGTTGCCGCTTTTTTACTTACCAGCTTTCTCGAACCCTGTGATGATCGGGCTGATTTCTTACAGCAGCACCCGCCGTCACTTGTACTGATTCTGCCACGCTTCTGTTTTCGGAAAGACAAACGGGGTACTCGTTGGGCTACCGATAACGTTACCATCTCGTGCTTTGTGTGGGACAAACGCGCAACAGGGCAGCAAATTATTATTCGTCCCAAGTCGGCGATCGCTGGGTTTTACAAAAATCCTGAGCAGGCCATAACTCAAGAACAAGTATTCGATATTGTTCGGGCGATAGCGTGTGGTGAAGTTAGTACAAACTATTAATTGAAGAGGTAATTATGTCTACAAATATACAATGGTGTGACGAAACCTGGAATGTAATTGTTGGCTGTTCACGGGTTCCTGGAAGTCCTGGCTGTGCGCGATGTTATGCAGCGAAAGCTGCCAAATCCCCGCGACTTCAACAATTCCCCCAGTATCAAACTGTTAGTAATTGGGATGGCACAGTTGAATTTGTCAAATCTCAACTTATTAAACCATTATGTTGGAAAAAGCCGAAAAGAATTTTTGTATGCTCAATGGCTGATTTGTTTCACGCCAATGTCTCTGATGAATGGATTCATCAAGTAATGGCTGTTGTTGCTCTTTCACCTCAGCATACTTTTCAAATTTTGACTAAGCGACCAGAAAGAATGAAGGACTATTTTAGTCAACAATCACTACGGGTCAAATGGTATGAAGCAGCCAAAGATGTTCTTTGGGACGCTATTAGTGAGAAATTTGGAGGATCAATTAATCTCCAACAATATTTTATTGATCAACCATTTCCCTTACCAAATGTGTGGTTAGGAACCTCCACTGAGAATCAACAAATGGCGAACAAACGCATTCCAATTCTCTTGCAAATTCCTGCCGCAGTTCGGTTTTTATCTTGTGAGCCACTGCTTGAAGAAATCGATTTTAGGCAAGGAGGTGCAATTCAAAAATTAATTAGTGATTCCTACGAATGGGAATTAGTAAATGAAGATATCCAATGGATTGTTGCAGGGGGTAAGTCTGTCCCGAATTCTAGACCATGCCACATTGAATGGATTGAGTCTATTGTCCAACAGTGCCAACAATCCCAAACGCCTGTGTTTGTAAAGCAGTTGGGGGCGAATGCTTACTTAAACGGGCAGCGATTAAAAACCCGTGGCAAGAAAGGGGGGGAGATTGAAGAGTTTCCTCTTCATCTCCAAGTTAGAGAATTTCCTGTTCCGGTACGAGAGTAAAAGCAAATCCCCCACACTGTTTTTCACGGGCGGGGGAAGAAAAAGTTTTTTGTAGGGTTCTAACGATGAGTTTAACAAAAAAAATAAACATTCCTGGAGGGTTTAAAAGATGACTACCGACAGCTTTAGCGATAACAGAAAAAAACGCCATATTTATATGGATAGTAAGCTTGACGATTTGCCATTAACAATGGAGGCATATCGTGTTTACTGTCATTTGTGCCGTCGAGCCGGTTGTGATAACAATGCTTTCCCTTCCTACAAATCCATTGGTGAGTTCTGCTTTCGGGGGTCTTTTCCAAATTCACCAACTGACACTTTACGCCGAAAAGCGATCGCAGCAGTAAATGAACTTATCTGTTGGAATTTGATCACAAAAACCAGCAGAGAGAATAATGGGCTACAAACATCAAATCATTACAGTCTTACGGACATGGAAGATTGGTTTCCTAATCCATTAAAACCGTCTTCCTTAATTAGAGGAAAGAAAGATTTAGGTGGTGTTGGGGGGACACTAGGGGTAGTGCTGGGGGGACACCCCGGTAGTGCTGGGGGAACACCCCCGGTAGTGTTGGGGGAACACCCCGGTAGTGTTGGGGGGACACCCAAAGATTATCCAATTAAAGATTATCCAATTGAAGTCTATCCACTCAAGGACGCGCCCCTAGCTTCGCCACCCGCGCCCCCCACCCAAGAGAGTATGTGTGAAAAAGAAGAACTTGATTTAACAACGAAAGAAATTGAACTTGAAGAACCAAGCTTAGAAAAACCAACCCCAGAAGAACCAACCCCACAACAACCCACTTCTCTACGAGACGCTGCGCGAACGTTGTCAAAAAATTCCGAGTCTTCGCAACAAACCGATAACCCCTCAAGAGGATCAACTATTGCGGCGGGGTCGTTCGAGAAACGCGAACAATCGAATAAGCTGCAACTAACCTGTCCCTACAAGACAGCACAGAACGTGAAAGAACTGATTGATGCGTGGATCACAGATCCGACTGCTTTTGCTGATGATTTTGTACCACTGGTTGTCAGAGAAAAAATCAAGTGGAATCGCTGGGTTTTACCTTGGCACAGTGGAGAGCGAAAGCTGAATAACCTCTACCAGAACTTCAACCCGATAGTCGTGGACTTCCTGGCACAAGAATTAGCCACTAAGTCGAAATGCTCGGCACAACTCGAAATTACTCATGCGATCGCAGTAATGAACACCTGGGAGAAAACCAAAGGGGGATGGACGAACCTGATGCAGCGTTATCAGCAAACACTATTGCAAACAGAAAAACAGCCCCTACCTCAACAGCACACTGCTTTGGCTCACAGAGCAAACAATATCACTAGCATCACGCTCGAAGATGCTTTGGCACAAGATCAAAAGCGCCGTACTCTTGAGCAATCCATTCGGGTTCCATCCAATGAATATCAACACAGCCCACAGATGCTGGAGCTAAAAGCGAAACTTCAAGCCAAAGCAAATGAGCCAAAAGTTCCGAGCAACACCAGACCATCTTCCATAAATTTACGAGAAGTTGAAGCGCAGTTAAAATTAGCACTAAGAGCCTAATTATGCATTCTAATCAAGACAACGTAGTTTCTTTTGCCCCTGACCGAAATCAAGTCAACTTGCCACCTCAAAACATTGAGGCTGAAGAAGCGATTTTGGGCGGAATTATGCTTGACCCAGAAGCAATGACTAGAGTCAGCGATCGTTTGAGCATTGAAGCCTTCTACATCAGCGCCCACAAAGATATCTATCAAGCCGCAGCCCAGCTTCATGCTACATATCAACCCACAGATTTCCTAAGCGTCACCGCATGGTTGTCTGACCACAATTTGCTCAATCGCATTGGTGGCAGAAACAAGTTAGCGACTCTGGTAGACCGCACTGTATCCGCCGTCAACATCGATGCTTTGGCTGATTTGGTGATGGAGAAATATCGACGGCGACAGTTAATCAAAGTGGGCAATGAAATTGTCCATCTCGGTTACGAGACGCAAACTGAACTACCACTTGTACTATCGCTTGCTGAGGCGAAAGTTTTTGGTGTTACTCAAAATCAAAGCGATGAACGCTGCAAAGTTTTCTCAGCACAAGATATGGGCATTGAACTTTTTCAAAAGTTGGAGATGGGAAGTATGGCAGGCGATAAAGTTGGCTGGTATGACGTCGAAAATATCACCGGGGGAATTTATCCAAGCAGCTTGGTTGTAGTAGCAGCTGAGTCCCACATGGGCAAAACTCACTTCATGGTTTCTTACGCTTACGAAATCATGACCAAACTTGGAAAACCAGTTCTGTATGTAACTCCAGAAATGGACAAGAATCAACTCAATGCCCGAATGCTAGCCCGAATCACTGGCGTAGACGCTTCTATGATTCAAACCAATACTCAATCCTACTGGGAGCAAATAGCACAAGGCATAGGACAGATGGTGGAACTGCCTTGGAAAGTCTATGAGCATTCCTCCCCTACAACCACAATGATTGCAAGTGCGGTCCGCCGTGCTATTGCCGAATTTGGTGGTTCTATTGGGGCTGTGTTTATTGATTACTTGCAGCAGATCCCTCTGGAATCCGGCGGTAACATGGCTTTTGAAGTCGGCAAGATTACCCGCCAGATTCGGGATATTGCTAAGTCTCACAAAATCCCTGTTTTCTTGGGCTGTCAAATCAATCGGGGCAATCAAACAACGGCTGATAAACGCCCTAATCGTCATTTACTTCGCAACTCTGGCGAAATCTTTGAGGTTTGTGACCAGTTAATCATGCTTTACCGAGATGCTGTCTACACAAAAGACCCCAGTGACCGCACTATCGAGTTGATTGTTGAGAAAAACCGCCTTTACGGTAAGCTCGGCACTGCGACCATGTTGTGCGATTTATCGACCTCGAAATTTTTGAACTTGGCAAGATAATTTGATGCAATGAACTTTTTTTAAGTCTTAGAGGTCGATATATGAAAGCGCTATCCGTCCGTCAGCCTTGGGCATGGGCAATAATTTATGCTCTTAAAGATATTGAAAACCGAGGCTGGCCCATTCATTATCGCGGCGACATTCTGATTCACGCCGCAAAAACCTGTACCAAAAAAGAATACTTTGAGGCGAAAGAATTTTGTCAAAGCATGGGAGTAGTAATCCCAGAACTAATATCTCTACGTCGCGGTCAAGTTATTGGCATTGTCACAATAGTAGATTGCAAGTTCTCACAAGTTGCATCTGGCTGGGGGATGGCTGGGCAATACCATTGGCATCTGGAGAATCCGCGAGAAATTACGCCGATTCTTTACATTGGGCGGTTGGGAATTTTTGAAATACCCGATGATTTGGTCATGGAGGTGGCTGCATGACTAAAACAGTCCCCATAATTCGCACACTACAACACCTTGGGGCAACCAGGGAAGATATTACCGCCTTTATCAAAAAAGCGAAATCCAAAAAGACATCACCAAAAATTTTAGATGTCTGCAAAAATTTTGATAACACAAAATTAAAACCAGTTCTTCCAGATGATGCACCGATCGCTGTAGTACTTTTTGCTGGTGGCGGCGGGATTGAAACGGGGATGGTGCAAGCTGGTATTCGCCCAGTCATTGCAGTAGAGTTCGACCCAAGCAAACCAGAGCTAAGTCAGGCGATCGCCAAAACCCATCACCACAACTTCAGCGAGTATGGCTGTAGAATAATCCAGCTAACAGTTCAAGAAGTAGCACGGTTAGGATTTCTAGGTTTTCCCCGCCGCCCCGACTATCTCCACGCCTCCCCGGTGTGCGCCAACTTCAGCCAAGCTCACACAGCCAAAGCTGGTAAGGGTATTGAAACGGCTGATGATCTGACGGCAGCGATCGCAGTAGCAGAAGCCATCCGACAGTTGCAGCCACGGGTGTTTACGCTGGAGAATGTGCCGCGCTATCAGAACAGTCAGAGTTTCAGTATCATCCTGAATGCTTTAGAACAACAGGGGTACTCGGTCAATTACAGTGTGGTCAACATGGCTGACTTTGGGTTGCCCCAGGCGCGGCGGCGGTTAGTTTTGATTGCAAGTAGAGGTTTTCACGTTGCCTTACCTTCGGGAGCTACACCTTGTGGTTGGTACGAAACGATCGCCCATCTCATCCCCACGATGACTGATTCCCAACTACTCCCCAAACAACGGCAAGCTTTAGAGAAATTTTTAGCCGGGAATGCGCCAACACCATTGTTAATAGAAAGAGTGGGGGGGCGTATACACTCCAAATACAAACCTGGACATTTACCTTGCAATACCATTCTGCAATCCCACTTCACCGATCACAAAGGCTGCAACCGAAGTAAGTTCGCTGATATTTGGTTGCCTGATGGTACGGTCAAGTCTTTGTCAATTCAAGGTGCAGCCATTTTGCAAGGTTTTCCGTCTTGGTATGAGTTCCCGCCTGAGACTGCTACGGCGGGGTCAATCATCGGCTACTCTGTCCCTCCCAGTTTCGCAACACAACTATTTATATCTGCACAGAGTAAATTATTCGGAGTGACTGTATGACTAACCTTGTCCAAAACTTAGAACAGTGCTGGTACATCTCTCCACCTTGGGGTCAACGAATCTCGCCGTTACTGGTCAGTTTGTTAGAGCGAGTGTACGTAAAGTCTGCCAAAGCTTTTGGTTATTGCACTGGTGTGGAGTGGTCAGAACATGGCTGGAAATATGAAATCAACGCTAGTAATACCAATATTACTGTTTTGGGAGGTGAACTTATTGGTACAGGTAATTTGCAATCGGTTATTAAAGAAAAACCTGTGTTTCGCCTGGGTGAGTTAGTTGAGTTTCGGTTTCACGGTGATGGCCCACCAATTCGTATTGTTCAGGAAATTCAACTGATTAACGATACGTGGTTTTACAGTGTGGAATGGATGTCTCCCAGCATCTCTGAAAAAGGTGACAAGGTTTTTTACCTCTAGGGATTCCATCGCACGGGTGACTGACTATGACTTGGAGCAGGTGCTCCCGACAATCTGTACCTCATGTTACCGTGCCAAAATCCTCTTCGTGGGCATTCATTACGCTTGGACAGTAGGTAGTTTACTTTTGTACAAAGCTATTACTGTAGAAACTGATAATTATGATAGTTCTGGTACTGAATCCTTACAACGAATCACTGATTATAATCAAGCCTTCAAGATTAATCCTAACGATGCCCTAGCCTACAGCAGACGGAAACCTTGGGAAACAATAATATCCTCTACGCTTGTTGCATCTATTTATATAGCTCAACTTATATAGCTCAACCCTTGATCTTCGAGAAAATATCACCAAATCGACAGAACCATCTGCTTTAGCTGGCAAGATAGAATCGTAATGAAAGTTAACATTGTTAAATATATCTTCAATTATGTTTCCTAACCTTGTGGAAGATACCAAAGAATACTGGTGCAAGTTAAATGAGTTAGAAGTTGCTTACCAAAAAGGTGAAGTCTCTATTGAAGAGGTAGATGCGAGGGTTAAATTGCTGATGACTGAATTAGGTAAAAGTCGCCAGGCAGCATTAAACTACTTTTTGAATAGCTTTTACCATCTTTTGAATGAGCAAGGAGAAGCAATTGTTGGTATAGCAATTTTAGGAGTCATTAGCTACGCTTGGGTGGTTCTCAGCTAAGTAGGCGGCTAGAATAAAATGTAAGATAAAAGAGATTTGTTCTTTGTAGAGGGGCAATATTGCTAATGACTGCACCCATAAAGATAAATTGGCAATGTTCTAGATCGGCTGCTATGTCCTTAAACTAGTAAACCAAACTCATAGCGGTTGATGAATAAACCTATAACTATGCCGTAATCTCCTCTGTTTTAGAAAAGCAAATTGTCTTCCAAGCTAGCTGTTTGATTCTTGTTCTTAATCTCAAGTGCTTCTGTTCAATTCGTTGAATCTTCTGTTTAACTATCTCATGACGCTGTGCTGGTAAATGTCGTTCATAGGCTCTTTGCCCATCCAATCAATTAGAAAGTTCGAGATGTGAAATGCTCCCAAACTAGCGGACTGAATGGTGCTATCAAACTGCTATAACTTAATAAACCAAGCATCAATACAACCCCATCATTTGTATGCCTGTAAACCAATGGTTATTAAAACTTGGTTAAACATGAATGCACCATTACCCCAAGGTAGCGATCGCACGGCTATGGAAAGAGATTGTTAATCACCATTGGTGACGGGCGATAAGCTTTCGCCTAAGCATAAAGGGGATTGCTTACTCCTGCTTTGGACAGACACATAAAACAATGCAGAGTTGAACTTACTTCCTAAGACAGTTGAGCAAGCGTAATGTAGCTGCTGCGGCATAATTACGCCGTGTCCCAAGATTAGGAGAAAAGGCATTTCCTGTTTCGTTGACCGGAGTTGCAACACCGCAGTAGACAGACATCTCTGTAATTGGTTTTTTCGCCCAATGGTTAGATATATCACTGAAGGCTATTGCCTGCTGCTTGTTTATAAGGGCTGAAATTCCTCCGCCCTCATCAGCATATTGAACGGCTTTACGCAATACCGTCATCAACTCAGCACGGGTTACTGTTTGGCTAGGACGAAAAGTGCCATCAGAATAGCCTTGCATAATCCCGTTAAATTTTGCCCACTCAATCATTGCAGCGCTCCAACGAGTTACCTGCACATCCCGATAAGGCTTGCTAGTCACTTTCAATAAGTTTCCTGCTGCTGGTGGTGGGTCATGTGGCACAGTCGCACTACTGACGGGCAGTTTACTGAGCATGTTTATTACCATTGATATTATCTGTTCCCGTGTTAGCTCTAACGTAGGACGAAAGGTATTATTAGAAGTAAAGCCTGCAATAAGCCCTTTCTGAACAGCCTCTTGAATCTCTCTGGCGTAAACATCATCGTCAATATCGGTAAAGCTTGGCACTTGAGCAACTACTGATTTAATCATCAAAGCACATAACAACATAATTGCAGTAGCACCTGCTCCCATTTTGGCAGTTAATGAACCCAAAAAGAAGTTAAAAGTTGGTTTGAGCAAAGGTTTCATAATAAATTGAATGCTTACCTTTGTAGACGTTTCTCTCTTTGCTCAGGTTTCTTCAAGTTATTAGTTATACCTGAAATTCCGCTATTGATGCGTGGGTGGGATTCAAGTTACGACTATCTACCGCTCGGCTAGAAGAATGTAGAGGTGGTTGCAGATGTGACGGGGGCAACTCCAGTACAAGCCTACAATCTCGTCTCCCGCCAGTGGCAACCTGGAGTAGTGAAAGACTACTCTTAACCAGAGGATTTTCTAGAGGTGCGCTGTCTTAGGCAGGGGCTTTTAAGTAATAAAAAAAGGGGCATCTCCCATTAAATTTGCCAGCAATCTTTTTATTAAGACAATTTCTCTAACAACGTTTCTAATGTCTTGTAGCCCCATTTGAGTGTCATCAATCCGCAGATAATTGATAGTAAAACACAGCCCACAGTGCTTCTAGCTAGAGGTAGTGAATACCCAAAATAGGTTGTGTAACAATACCAATGCATTACAGCAATCACTAGTCCGATTACCGCCCCAGCACTAAAGCGCTTAATCAACGTAATAGTAGTTTCTAGGCTTGATTCAGGTTGCTTCAGTTCAGATGATAGTGGTTCCATAAAAGAGTAAAAGTTTTGGCTGTTGAATAATATTTAGTTGAATTTCAGGGCAAAGTTCGATCGCGACATGCAAGCACACTCCGCCATCGCTAAAAAATGACACCTCCATTCTGAAATAGTGGCAATTGAATTACTTGGGTTTGTTTGGCGTTATCCAGGTTGGACAAGGAAATGCTGAGTAGCCTGATGCTGCGGTTTTCTATCTCAACTGCCGTCAAATAGTGCTGTGGCTGTGGTGATTATGGCATCTAATTCATGGGTGTAGCAAGGCATTATCTTACTGCGGGTTATCTGATGATAGACAGAGAACTTGGTTTTTAACGTTAACGTGCGTCCCCTTGTGGAGTGCTGCTCTAGCCTTAAAGCATTCCATCACTTGCATTAACAAAAACATTAGCTAGGAATTAAGCCTTGATTAAGATAAGGTTATACAACAAAGCTTTTCACTTGTATAAGTCCATTTTTCACAGCTAACACCTTTAGGAGCGCTATTGCAGACCCCAGACCCTCCTCAAGTAGGAGACACAGTTTTGATTCTACGTCCTTTCTATGTAACTGGAAAAGTTGGGGTTGTTTGTGGTCGAGAGCCAGACTCAGATGGTCGATCAAGCATACGCTGGCTTAATTCTTGTAGATTCAGATCAGGAAAACATTATAGTTTCACTCAGGAGGAATGAGTTTGAGGTGATTACCCCAGAATTAAAGTAACTTCAAGTTGTTGTCGGTGGCTCGTTACCGATCCCCAGTTCCTTCTTACTGCGCTTTAGCTGTTTCCAAAGTTCCTTAATTTGCTGATAAGCATCTTCTGGCTCAAGCTTACCATTGCTTTCTAAACTGGTGATCATGCCAACTTTTTGAGCAAATTCTTGCAAGTTAGCATTAAACACTAAGTTTTCTGGTTTAACCTGTCCGTAGTAGCGACCACGAGGGTCAAGGAATTTATTTTTGTCTTCCTCATGAGACTGGTTCATGGCTTCACCTCCCTACTAATAAGTTTTCATCAATAATGAATGTCAACCCAGTTTCAACTATTTCCTTAGCCAAATGGCTGCTTGGAAATATAGTTAGCGATTGCTAGAATCATGAGCCTTTTTTTAGTATGACTCCTAGTCCAAAATCGTCAAATGTAAAGTGAAGAATTTTAGCCATTTAGCTTTTTGGCTGACAGATGGCCTTGCAATGAAGCTAAAAACAGCTTAAGAGTCTAATCTTATTCACACTGCTGAAGCGTTAAAAGATCAACTATCCCAATTCTTCAAGAATTGGAAGATAGTTCAGACACACAATTGCAATCATTGATGAGCTTATGAAATGCTTACGACGGTAACTGAAATTCGTGGCATAGCGGCTGCGCTCAGAGGTTGCTAAAAACTCGAACTCAGTACGAGCGGCTTTCTTCAATCCACTGCACCGCAATTGTTAGACATCAGAAATAAACAAACTAACACTTTTACTATCATCAGATAGTTTAATCATTCGCTCAAAGCTTAGTCCTAGTTTTTTGAGCAGCTTTGCTGAACCATAATTGTCCGGTGTAGTGATAGCGACAATACGAGTTAAGCCGAAGGTTCTTCTCCCATACATGATGACAGCAGAAGCAGATTCATAGGCGTATCCTTTTCCCCGGAATTTAGGAAGAAAGGCAAACCCAACATCCACATCCTCCAAGGAATCTCTTTTTATCAAACCGCAAATTCCAATTGACACGCTCTTTTCCTTTAGTTCAACCAAATACAGCCCGAAGCCGAGACGCTCATACATAGCGACCGGATTCTTCAAAATATAGTCACGAGCATCATCGAGAGTTCTCACACCTTTATCACCAATAAAGCGCAACCACAGAGGGTCATTCAATATCTCAAGAATGAACCCGCTATCTTCAAGTGTCAACTGACGAAGAACTAAACGCTCTGTTTCAAGAACTCTCATAGTCGAACACCAAGTTATTGATGTCTAACTATTTATTATATGAACACGGGATAGGACATAATTTATGATTACAAGAAATAAAATAGAGGACTTTTAAAGTGTTGTCCTCTGGTTTATATAGAAGTTTGATATGTAATATTCTTCTTCTTTTGTTTTGTGTTTTACGCAGAAATAACGAAGCATATTGAAACTGCCGTCATACAAGAGTTAAGGGTAAGTATCAACAGCACCCACGATGTAACTCAGTCAGATGTGTCATCAATCATTGGTTTACATTTGCCCCCTCAAGGCATACCATCATCGCCTCGAATAACTCCACACAGGGACAATTGTGCGATCATTCAAGGTAAAGTGGGCTATTCATCCAGCGATCGCCTGCTCCAGAATCCGGTTATTTAGGGTTAGTTCAACTAAGGCAGTAGCACGTAGCCGTAAATAGTACAAATACACTCATATTCAGCGAAAATTATCCTAAAATGATGGTCAGAGCCAGTCCCAAGCAGCCTAACTAGATAACATCAGTCATATTTTGACAACAAATTGTTGTCAAAAGCTGGGCAAGTGTTGCTCCCCCGAAGTAAAAATCGTGGGCTGTGGAGGCGCGGTTGTGGTAAGCGCAGTTTCGGAGGCGATAGCTATGGCAGAGTGTGTAACGGTGCAATGTGTTCCCGTAGGTATCGCTTGCCCTGCCGCTACTATCGGGTATCTCTGCATGGCGAGGATTTGGGGGATTGGTCGGAACTTGGGGTGCTGGCGGTTCTTTCGGGGTTACAGCAGGAGTCCTATCGGGGGCGGCTGCGGCTGCGGCGATCGTTATAGATGGTTATTGTGATGTCCTTAGTTTACGAAAGTATAAAATTCATTTATTCCAATACTGTTGCCAAGCATAGCAATTCAAAACAGTGGTTAGATATACCCGAAGCTGGCAAATGCTTAAAAAATCAAAGCCTCATTTTGACCTTTCGCTCTCCAGGTTGGAGCAAAACTGTAATCGCTCTGACTAACACTTCCGGCTCCACAGGTTTTGTGATATGAGTTTGAAATCCGAGTTGAAGTGCCCGATGTCGATCCATCTCTGCGGCATAGGCAGTCAACGCGATAGCTGGAATCATTCCACCGTGCTGGAGTGGTCGCGATGTCTGACGACAAGCCGCTTCGCGTCTACGAATTTGCTCTATTAGCATATAGCCGTCCATCTGAGCCATCCCAATATCACTCACAAGTATATCGGGAATCGATTGTTCTAGGGACTTCCAAAGAATAAATTGTCCCAAAAAATTAATCTTTGGGCAGTGACTCAATAATGATAATCATTATTAGGGGGAAGAAAGCGGCAACCGACGGTTGCCGCTTTCTTCCCCCTTTGTAAGCATGAAAAATCTACACTCACGGGAGCAATTCGCAAAGTGAAGTTATGTTTATTTAAGACTATAAAGCTGTAAATTACTATTTATAACTTACGTTTTGGCAAAATTAATATCAATAAACCAATTACCTAGATTGGGAAAAAATTCGTTTTGAGAATTCGTCAAACGCTTAATTTGTTTTTCAATTTCAGACATAGCTTTTTTTGTGAGTTTCACTCCGGTGGCGTAAGTTTGAGTAACTAACTTAACAATTGGATGTTTACCCTTCCATGTCATACTAGCAGCAAAGTTTAAAGCCGTTTCTATTTCATCTAATATGCTGCCGTTCCAATGATTTTCTAATACTGCCCATGTTCTTTCTATGGGATTATATTTGCTATGGTAAGGAGGATAGTAAGCTAAACGTATATTCAATGAGTATTTGTGGGCAAACTCTACTATACGTTTCATAAACTGGGTACGTCGAGAACTATTATCTGGGCCATTATCTTGATTGAGAAGTAATGTTTTAACGTGAGAAAAACGATGTTTCTCACTCATCCAAAAATCCTCTAAAACATCAACTATAAAATCGCTTGTTACTTTCGATTCGGTAAAATATAAAAAAAGTTCATCAAGCTCTGGAAGAAATATTCCATAAGGAGTTACGGTTGTTTTAGGATGATAATCATGGTCATCAGCTTCGACCTTAGCCCGGCTTTTACCTCCTCGGTCAAATGAGCCAATTTTGACGCGAGCTTTTCCATCCAGTGACAGACGCAAGACACTTTCGTCAGAGGATGCATTTTGATTTACTATATCTAGTTGCTCAAAGATTGCGTCGGTTTGGGGAATTTTTTTTGAGGTTGAACTTTAGCTACTCGTCTCAAGTTATAGCCTAACTTGTTCAGTTTAAGACGAATCGTTTCTGAAGTAGGTAAATCTTCATCCCTATAATCACACTTTTCTATTAATTGCTTTCTAACTTCAGTAGCACAGAGGCGAGTATATAGTCTTTGACTTTTAAAAGTTGGGTCTGTCTGGCTTTGTGAATCTACTAAATTTTTGATATCTTTTAAGAGATTTGGTAAATGTAATTCTGCTTTATACCGCCCTTTGGCGCTCATATTGTCAATGCAGGTAATACCACTAGTTAATTCTTTCATCCCTTTACGGATAGTACCTCGATTCCATCCTAATTCCGATTCTGCCAGTCTCTGTCCACCTAGACCGAAACCTTGGACTGTTGACGCTATAAATTTACGTTTTGCAGCACCTTTTAATTGAGATGCTGTTTGTTTCAATAGTTGTTTCAGTGAAGAAGTTAATACTATAGACACCCCTGCTGCACCTAAAAATTCAATCATTATTACTGAATTTACTACAAAAAGGAGGGGGAGAAAGCGGCAGCCATCGGCTGCCGCTTTCTCCCCTGATAAAATGATTATCATTATCTTCAATGGGATGTTTTATTTTTTGGAAGTCCCTTAGTCTGTTAAGGAGTTAAACATTGTCTATCTTTACGCTGCCACTATTTATCTACAGCTTCTTTGGCGGCTACAAGCATAGGTGCGATCGCTTTCGATAGAGTTGGTTTTCAGATTTTCGTGTATGCTCCTATCAGCAGCTTATAGTTGAAAACTTTGAATTATTTTGGTCAAGTCAAGTTTGTCTGCCATTGCGATTGTCACTGTAGCCATAAGTTGAGCAAATTAGGTTCTTGTCAGATTGAGTTTTTTAAATACTCTAGTTATTCTCGTTTTGCTTTATCAGGAGTGCTATCCGCAAGCGATTAAACTTATAATCGTTTGCACAAGCATCTCTGGCTCGATTGGTTTAGAAACATGCTTTTGAAATCCAGCCAGTAGAGCCTGAGCTTGATCAGTTTCCCCAGCGTATGCAGTAAGGGCAACTGCTGAAATTGGCTTACCTTGTTCCATTTCCCGAATTTGTCGCATGAGCATATAACCATCCATCTCTGGCATTCCAATGTCACTAACCAGTACATCGAATTTAGACTGGGCTAGGACTTCTAATGCTGCAATCGCCGATGGCACAGAGGTAACGATCGCTCCAGCCAGTTCTAGAACAAAGAGGATGAACTCACGAGTGTCTGTGTCATCATCAACGACAAGCACCTGAACATTTGAGAGCGGTAAGTCCCGAAGCCTCGGCAACACAGCAATCTGTTCATCTGTTGTCCCATAATTTTTATTTCTGGGCAATGGCAACTTGACAATAAATGTTGCTCCCTGTCCTTCGCCTGAACTCTCGACTTGAATTGTGCCTCCGTGCAGTTCGACAATTTGCCGCGCGATCGCCAATCCCAAGCCCAATCCGCCAAATTTGCGGGTCGTTGCCCCGTCTTCTTGCCGGAAATGTTCAAAGATATAAGGCAGAAAGTCAGGATTAATGCCAATTCCTATATCGCTTACTTGAATTTGGGCATAATTTTCAGCTATTGTTAATGCAACTGTAATCTCGCCTCCATCCGGCGTAAATTTTACTGCATTCGATAAAAGATTCCACAATACCTGCTGCAACCGCCCTGCATCTGCGTTAATTGTCACAACCTGTGGTGAAAATTTCGTCTGAATTTGCAGTAACTTAACTTCTGCTGCTAATCGAACGGTTTCTAAGGCAGCTTTTATCACTACACTTAGATCGACGGGCATGACATTTAAACTCAGCTTGCCACTTAGAATGCGAGAGATATCGAGCAAATCCTCAATTAATTGCACTTGTAGTTTGGCGTTGCGCTCAATGGTTTCCAGTGCATAAGCAGTTTTTGCCGCATCCAATCTGCCATTGCGAAGTAAGCTTGTCCAACCCAAAATTGGGTTGAGGGGCGATCGCAACTCATGGGATAGCACTGCCAAGAACTCGTCTTTAATTCGGTTGGCGCTTTCAGCTTCTTCTCGTGCAGTTTGTTCTCGTTGCAGCAGCCGTTCGCGTTCCGCTTCCGCAAGCTTTTGCTTGGTGATATCTCGTGAGATGGCAACCAATTGGACAACTTTTCCTGACTCATCCCGAATCGGCGAGATGATGCTATCCCACCATTTCGGCAAGCCTTTCATAGTCGGGAGGTAGCCTTGAAATTCTCCCATACTGCCGGCTTTAGCAGCCGCTAAAGCAGCTAATGCATTCTCATAGTCTTCACCTTGCCAAAAACTCACCCAATTCATGTTTAGGAATGACGTTGGATCGTCAATTTCCAAAAGGCATCGCCCACCTTCACTTATGTATTGGACTTCGCCGTTCAATGTTAAAACTTTGATGCAGTCATTGCTGCTCTCTAGAATGCGTTGCTTGAGTTCTTCGCTTTCTCGCAGAGCAAGGTTTGAGCGATCGCGCTCGAACACGATACTGGCGATATGCGTACCGAACTCGGCTAGTTGGTATTCCCAATCGGTCGGCATCCGTGCTTCGTCAAAGCAAAGCATCAGAGATCCGATAGACTGACCGTCCAAACCCAGCACGGGTGCAGAATGGCATGCCAGAATACCATGTGCTACGCATAAATCTCGCCATCCTTGCGACCAGCGCTCATCTTTGGCAATGTCTGAGCAGGTGACAGGCTGACCGCAATACACAGCTGTGCCGCAGGTGCTGATCGCCAGTTCATTAATGGGTGCGCCTTTGAGTCCTTGTCCAAACGATAGCTCAAAGTTCGGGGTAATAAAGCTCTCAAACGCCGAACGTTGAGCATTGGGCAGCAATATGCAGGCGCGAACACGAGGATTAAGCTTGCACATTGAGGCACACAGAGAAGAAAGGCATTCATCGAGTGGGTGTCCTGATGCAGCCAACTCCAGCAGCTTCTTCTGCTCAACCAGCAACAGTTCCGCCTGTTTGCGTTGGGTAATGTCAATTATCAATCCATCCCAGACTGCTCCATCAGCTGTTTGTACCGCACTCGACTTGCCCTGAATCCACTTCAGTTGCCCGGATGGGGTAATAATTCTGCCTTGCCAGTCCCACGGGAGAAAGTTTTCAGAGGCCGCCGTAACCGATGCTTGAAACGAAAAGCGATCGTCGGGATGAATCAGGCTCCAAATTGAGTCTATGTCCTGGACTGCTTCTTTTGGCTCAACTTCAAACAATTCAAGGCAACCTGAATTAACAAAGATAAAGCGCGATACACCATCAGCACAAGGGCTATAGCGATACACCATCCCTGGCATATTTGTAACCAATGTCTGCACCTGCGCTTGGCTTTGGCGTAGTGCCTGTTGCACCTCAACACCTGCTTGACGAAGGCGACTACTATGTATTGCCGCAGCAGTAAAGTCTGCAAGGCTTGTCATCATCCGCATATCTTCGCTATCAAACTGCCTCTCTCTGGAGTGTGATGCAATCCAAATTGTGCCTAGTGCTTGCCCCTCTAACAACAGCGGCACCACTAGCTCTTCGACAATGGCAGGGTCAGCTTGCTGTAAGCTGGGAAAATAGCGCTCTGGGTGATGATACAGTTGCGGACAACCTCGGCTCAAACAGACTCCACAAGGACTGTATTCCCGATCGGTGATGCCGCCCTCATACGGTTCATAAACCCCTGCTAGGGCAACCCAACGCAATACTTCTTCTCCATTCGGCAAGATTTCTATTAAACTGACCCCGGCTGTTCCTGCTTGACACAAATCAACTGCTGCTGACACCAGATACTTAAGAATTGCTTGCGGAGGGCGGGTTAGCTGTTGCGCTAATGCCCTCAGTATTTGAACTTCGGCTTCCAGGTTGAGCGGTCTGCAAGGGCGCTGATACAGTTCATCGGTTATTAAAACACCAGATTCAGAAAGACTCCCAACAGACGTGTTTTCGCTCATAGGAAACTATTTCTTAAAGTAAAGGGACGTTACCGTAATCGCAGTGACGTGCTTCTAGTTAGAAACGGTGTCATCCACATGGCATTTGAACAGGAGTTAGGAAAATGTCTTTTCACTGGCAGACTGTAACTAAGCGTAGGGCAGCAATGGCCAAGAAATTTTTACATTCAGATTTTATCAAATTATCATTCTGACGGCATCTCTCTTATTGTAGACTCAAGGGGAATTTGCTCATCTTGCTGGTTATGGCTCCTGCACACGCTAGAGCGATCGCTAAAACTTTTCTCCCATGTTCAGGTGATATTGCTTTAATGTTGTTTTTATCGAAAAAGGCAGAGGGCAGGAGGCAGGAGGCAGAAGGGAATACTGCCTCCTCTCTCTACCTGTGACCGAAGGAAACAAGGGTATAAAACCCTACCGTCTGTACGGTGCTTACAACTGGTTGGGGTCTGAATCCCCATCCAGTTCTTCCTTCTGCCCTCTGCCTTCTGCCTCCTGCCTTCTTCAAAAGTCAAAATACCTCTGGAATCCGTGTCAATTTACGCCGGAACAGCCAGTTGTCAAACTGGGTATTACTCATAACAAGGTGAGTCAGATTGCATTAAGTTTACGAAGTGCTAGGTACTTTACTAGGTTTATAGAACCCATTTGACATCTTTTACTATGTTGAAGTAGAGCGCGCGCAAAATTTTTAGAAGTTATGCCATACTCTAGCAGCCTCACAGACGAAGAATGGATGATCCTAGTAGTCTGCCAACCAAAAATGTTAGGTGGAGGCAGGCTCTTGAGCAGGGGTGCAGAGGAGAGTTCAATGTACCTTGTTCCTTTACAATTGAAAGAAGCACAACTTAAGATGTCATCTTATGCTTTTTGCCCTGAGCAAAACTAGTAGTCTGCCAAGTCAACAATGCTTGGTGGTTAGCAGAGGGGCAGAGGTCTATGGCAGGAACCCATAACGCGGGACGGTGGGGCAGAGGGGCAGAGGAAAAAGAACTTGGTATAAGCCTCTCAAGAGTTCCCCTGCTCAAGAGCTCTTCTGCCGACCTCCACAAGCGCAATTTTGGGGAAAGCGAACTTCTAGGAAGATATCAAGCTCAAAAAATAGTTACCACTGAGTATTGGTGGCAATTAATGCTGTCGCTTCTAAACTATCCAATGGTTCAGAGAAAAAATATCCTTGAGCAGATTCACATTTCAACTTTCTCAAAAGTGCTAGTTGCTGTTGTGTCTCCACACCTTCAACACTGGGCGAAACACCAAGTTTGTTTGCCAAGGCAATGATAATTTCACAAACTTCTAAATTTCTGCTGCTTGCGTTCATCAAGGTGATAAAAGAGCGATCAATTTTCAATATATCAATCGGAAAGCTAGAAAGGCGACTTAATGAAGAGTAGCCGCTCCCAAAATCATCAATTGATAATGCAATGCCCATCCGCTTGAGTTTTAAGCTGTTGCGCTTTTAATTTGCACAAACAGCATTTCCTTTATCTTTTATCTTTCTTCCCCACTTAATAATAAGCTCTCCATCATTCAAGAGTCTATTTAAAGTAGATTTTAATTCGCACACTGATTGAAATAGTCTATGTGCAATGTATTCTTTACATGAGTGCCAAACTAATTCGATTAGATTGTAATCAGGACTATAAGCGGATAGATATTCTAAAATAATATTCGGGAAATTATTTTCAATCTCGCCACAAATATCTTTACGTTTATGGTAACTAGCATTATCTAGAAAGATGATTACTTTCGGGTCATGCTCTTGAAAGTCTTCTAGACTGTTTCCTAAATCTAACCATTCTTGCACAACAAATTTATGTAGCTCTTTTAACTGTTCATAAAATGTTTCTGCATTTCCTCTTTCAACAAAATAACATACTCGTTTTTTATCGAAAAGCCTTAAACCTCCCATCATGTTTACTCGACCTCTACTACGTTGACCAGTGACTTTTTTTCTTTTTCCTTTTTTACCCCAAGTTTTCCTCCTCAAAACTCGTAAACTAAAACCACTTTCATCCCAAAACCATATTTGGTAAAGCTTCGGGCTTTCTCTTACTATTGATAAATAATTTTGAAACTTTTCTTTAATTTCTTGTCTTTTCTCTGTATTTTGTTTGTCCTCTAGACTATACTTTGCCCAAAGGTAAGCATACTTTTTTCTTTTTAATATTTTCCTCACTTGAGAACCGCTTAATTTTAGTCCTGTTTCTTTCTCTAAATATGTTGATAATCTTTCTGCTGTCCATCTGCCAAACTCATAACCTAATTCGCTTGGCTCTTTCTCTACTGTTTCTAATAGTTTATCTATATAAAATTGATTAACTTTTCTATATTTTCTTTTTCTCCTTCCGTCTTCTAAGCTTTCTATGGTATCTGGATCTCCATGCACACACCAATGTGCTACTGTTCTCCGGGAGCAACCAATTAATGCTGCTATTTCTTCTTGCGTTCTCCCATCATTCATCAATAACAGTATCAAAACACGCTCTCTCATTTCAAAGCGATCGCTTTGTTTTAAGAACTTTTGTAGATGCTGTTTTTGTTCTAAGCTTAGAAAGCCTTTAGCAGGCATAGCAACTTTTACCTGAAGTATACTCCTCTCTATTATATGCAAATTGTAGGCGCAACAGCTTAAGAGGTTAGCACCAGTTTGATCACCGTTTTCCATAATTACGTTTTCAGTGATTTCTAGCACAAGACATTTGGGAGCAAGACCAGTAGAGTACAAAATTTTTTGGCGTTGCTGAATGAAAGGATGAATCGATTTATGTAGGTACAGTTTGATACTTTAAATAGTGGAGTAATAATTTAACTGAGCATCTCATCATTTCTTCTGTCTTGGAATAGCATAAAGTTTTTCGGTGAAGACGTACGAGATAATGTCTAAGCCTTGTGTTTTCATTTTCAACTCGTGTCATGTATGTTTTACTAATATGGGTTTAATTGCTTCTTTCAGGTAATGGTAATGACATAAACCGTGAGCAATTCTAGGTAATGCTAACCTAACAGCTTTGCGAATTGATTGTTGCCCATCACTAACAACTCCATCAATTGGTACATCCAAAATATTAGTTACTTCTAATAATAACGCTGCTAAATCTTCATTTCTTGATGACAATAAGGTTTTAGCTAGTATTATTTCTCCTGATAAGCAATCTCGAATTACCCATAATACCTCATGTCCAATTTCTGGCTGCATCCCATCGATGGCTAATATCACTCGTCCTTGATTTTTAAATATTGCTTTTAACCTTTTATGGTCTTTTAGCCACAAAGAAATTAACTCGTCATATCTGTCGATTAGGTACGTGACCGAACGCTTACCTTATACATATACCCTTTAATTCTAGGTGAGCATGTATTTGGGGAACACTTCTATGTTCCTGATAGCGTAATGCTCCTTATAAAATCACATCCAAACCAAATTCGTTTTGTGGTAGGGCAAGTGACCCTTCTTGCTCTGGTCGATATGCTTTTTTGTACCGCAGACATGACTTATTTTGACATCGCCGAATTTTTAGCTGTAGTTCTACTACCCCATTTAGCGTTCTTATATGCCGAGGATTATTGTATTCATTCCACATTGCTTCACCACACAAAGGGCATTTTTTTTGAACACAATTGAGTACTTCAAACGATGTTGCCTCTGGTTTTAAACTTTTTCTTACCAAGTTTTTGCACCATTATTTCGCTACAAGCTCAAGATTACAGGATTTTCGCTCTTCTCTAGTAAGTTTTGCCACGCTAGGAAATTTTTAACTCATTCACTCACCTAACAAATACATCACCTCTTCTAATTTCTGTTTAGCTTTATAAAGGTTGATTAGTCTTTGCTGTTCCCACGAGTGAGGAACGCTTAATCTTCTTTGTTCCATCGTGATTTTGATGTTACTTTTAGAGCTACCAAGGAAAGGAAATGAAGGAAGAAATACAAAAACAGGATAATCCAGCAAAGTTTTGTAGAGATGCCGTTCAAAAAGCACTGGATCAAAAGAAAAGAAGGCAACAGTAAATAGTATAGGACTGCGATTTTATTTCTAAAAACATACTGCGACTGGAAAGCAACTTTTATCAGGTACTCGACAGAAATTAATTAATCGGTTGATAGAGAATAGGTAGATATATATCGGTAATTCTGAAAATCTCAGAGCAATACTTGGATAAAATAAAAACCTCTAGGAATAAGCCTTCTAGAGGTTTTTTTATATGTGCCACCTACACTAAATAGCTGATCAACAACTAAAATCACACTCACCTTTGAGAGTCTTTTTTCTGAAAGGTTTGTGTAGCAAGCATTCTAGACACTGCAAAACTGTAATTTTATTTTTGGTGGCAGTAACAACGTAGCAGACATAGATTCACACTCATCAGCGAATAAATTCCTGTTTCGTAACGCTTTATAAAAAGGTAGGAAAAGTAGGATAAGTAGGATATTTTGTATGAACCCTTGATTATCCTGTCTCCAGCTTGATACATTAAGTATGCAGTCAAAAAGCAGTTGCAAGCTCATGAAGACTAGTCAATACTTCTCAAGGAAAATCAAAGTAACAGACCTGCAAGCTCCTCTATTGGAACTATCAGACGAAGAAACCAGCAACGTAGTCGGGGGCGTGTCGGCGAACCTGCAAAGTAATGTTGTGGGCGTGTCGGCGAACCTGGGCGAGGCGAAGTTGGAATTCACTTTTGTAGAAAGCCGTAATCCAGTTTCCTATCTTTTTTTCACGGTAGAAGAAGACTAAAGGCGAGGGGCGGACTTTATTATCTCACATCCACACATCAAACCTACAACCTCGATTTGCTTGGATGAATTTTTGTTTAACTGATTAAGTTGTTTAAAAGGATTCAAAAATATGAAAAAAGTAAAAACGATAGAAATTCAAAATCTGCAAGCTCCTCTATTGGAACTATCAGACTCCGAATCGTCGGCAGTGTCAGGGGGTCAAGCAATCATAGATTCAGATACACTCCTCGGAGGTTTTGACGATGATTATTTGGTGGGGGATCAATCAGATTTAAACGTGAATTTAGATTTGATATCTGGAGGAGATCAAGATGGGAATGATTTTTTGGTGGGGGGTCAATCAGATTTCAAGATATTGTAGATTTGATATCTGGAGGAGATGGGAATGATTTTTAATTAGATATCCTCTTCGGCATCCTTTATCATCCTCATAATACCTCACACCCACACATCAAACCTACAACCTCGATTTGCTTGGACAAATTTTTGTTTAACTGATTAAGTTGTTTAAAAGGATTCAAAAATATGAAAAAAGTAAAAACGATAGAAATTCAAAATCTGCAAGCTCCACTTTTTGAGGAACTATCAGACGAAGAAACCAGCAACGTCAACGGGGGCGTAGCTATAGGCGTCGGCGTCCAAAATGGTTTCGTGAGTGTCGATGCAGATATTCCTTCTGTTGATGATTCTTTGATTGGTGATGATGGTAATGATTCTTTGATTGGTGGTGATGGTAATGATTCTTTGATTGGTGGTGATGGTAATGATTCTTTGATTGGTGATGATGGTAATGATTCTTTGATTGGTGATGATGGTAATGATTCTTTGATTGGTGGTGATGGTAA